>JBAVWC010000070.1:0-11185 GCA_049697595.1 Alphaproteobacteria bacterium | reverse complement strand
CTTCAACAGGAAACGTGAATCGCTGACTTACGCATAATATTTATATCTCGAAATGGATCATCTTCAGCATCGCGCCCCAGCCTATCGACATCCAGATAAGGCCGACGGCGAGAATGAACCTGCCTTCGGTGCGGTGAAACAAAACCATCACATATTCGGAATTGACGATCAGCAGCAGCGTGAACATGATAAAGGGCAGCGAACCGATAATCATCGCGCTGGCTTTGGCTTCCGACGACATCGCCTTGATCTTGAGGCGCAACTGGCGCCGCTTGCGGATAAGATCGGCAAGATTACCCAGCGTTTCGGCGAGATTGCCGCCGGTTTCTTTCTGAATCGCCATTGCAATAATCAAAAAGCGGAATTCCGCCGTGTTGATGCGCTGCGCCACTTCCCACATCGCCGCTTCCAGCGTTTTCCCCATACGCACGCCGTCGCTGATACGATGAAATTCGATGCCGATAGGATCGGGCATTTCGCGCCCCACGGAGCCGATGGATTCGGTAATAGGCAAACCCGAACGAATACCGCGGCACATCGTGTCGATAGCTTCGGGGAATGTGGCGTTGAATTTCTTCATGCGCCGCGCGCCCATAATGCCCGTGACGGCATGCGGCACCAATAGGCCCAGCATCACAGAGAGCGGCACCAAAACGATCTTGTCCCAGCCCAGCAAAACAAACAGGATATAAAATAGAAAAACACCCAGCGCATTCACCAGTAGATATTCGCCCAGCGTCAAATTCTTGCCGGTACGGGCAAGGCGCGCGCGCAACTGGTCGGGATTGGGCAGCCGCTTAACCAGCAGGTCGAGCAAAGGAATAGAACTGTCGCGGGTCGAGCGCACGCTGTTGGTGCGATCATCGAGCGATATCTTGCGCTTGCGGCCCTCTTGCGGCCCGACGCGCGCCAGACGTTTATCGATGCCCGGCGTACCGCTGGTCACGGCGGAAATAATCAGCAGCGCGACAACGAACGCGCCGCCGCCCATAATCAAATATAAACCATGTGCATTGAGGGTCATGTATCCATCGTTTCCATCAATTGCTTGTCGAGGCCGAAATAGGCGACCTTAGGCAAACAATGCGGGCGCAAGCCGTGATTCTTGAAATCAACCGTCAATTTGCCGTCGGCGGTTTCGCCGGTCACATCGCAGGTGTACAAATCCTGCATCGTGATGACTTCGCCTTCCATGCCGGTCAGTTCGGTGATGTAGGTGATGCGGCGCGAACCGTCGCGCATACGGCTGACCTGAATAATCATATCGACGGCGGCGGCGATTTGCTGGCGAATGGCGCGCGGCGAAAGATTGGCGCTGGCCATACCGACGAGGTTTTCAAGGCGCATGATCGCTTCGCGCGGGCGGTTGGCGTGGACGGTGGACATGGAACCGTCATGGCCGGTATTCATCGCCTGCAACATGTCCAAAGCCTCGCCGCCGCGCGTTTCGCCGACGATGATGCGGTCGGGGCGCATACGCAGCGCATTTTTGACAAGATCGCGCATCGTCACTTCGCCGTTGCCTTCCAGATTGGCGGGGCGGGTTTCAAGACGAACGACATGCGGTTGTTGCAATTGCAGTTCCGCCGCGTCTTCAATCGTAACGACGCGCTCGCCGTGATCGATCATCTGCGACAGCGCATTAAGCAAAGTCGTTTTGCCCGAACCCGTACCGCCGGAAATCAGGATGTTTAAACGGCAACGCCCGGCGATGCGCAACAGCTTGGCCATATTGGGCGAAATGCTGCCAAATTTCAGCATCGTCTCCAGCGTGATTTTCTTTTTCGAGAATTTACGAATGGTGATCGTCGAACCGTCGATCGCCAGCGGCGGGATGATGATATTGACGCGGCTGCCATCCATCAAACGCGCGTCGCACAAAGGCGAGCTTTCATCGATGCGCCGACCGATCGCGGTAACGATGCGCGTGGCAATCGCCAGCACATGCGCGTTGTCGCGGAACTGCACATCGGATAAAGTCAGCTTGCCCTTGTTTTCTATAAAAACATGCTTGGGCCCGTTGACCATGATTTCCGATATGGTTTCGTCGGCCAGCAAGGGTTCAAGCGGCCCCAGCCCCAGCATGTCGTCGAGCAATTGCTTGACCAGCTCGGCCCGCTCGGAAGCATTCAGTTGGATTTTCGTCTCGCTCAGCAAATCGGCGATAAGCCCGGTAAGGTCGCGGGACAATTCCTCGCGCGGCAGTTTGGCGGCGGCGGATGTGTCGATGCGCTCCATCACCAGAGGCTGCAATTTCAGCTTGGCCTGTTCGATGCTGACGCGGCTCGGGTTGCGGGCCTGCAAAGGCTCGGGCGGCGCTTCATGCGGCTCGACAGAACTATCCGGCACCGGCGCAGAAGAGACAGCCAGCGGTGCTGGCGGCGGCGCAGCGCCGGCATTTTCCGCCATAAAGCTGTTGACCAGCGAGGTAACCAGATCGCGCTGATCGAGCAGATTGAGTTCCATCCGCGCCGTGGTCAGAAATTCGTTGACCACGATTTTTGCCTCGCGCGCCACATCGGCGCGGGGCGTCCATTTCATTTTCTCCGTCGGCACTTTTTCCTTGAGCATAGGCATCACCCGATCGCGCAAAGCCGCGATGGTCGTGTCCGTCGGATTGGTGCCGGCCAATATCATTTTTTGCCCTGTCCTCCGCCCGAGGCGTCACGTTTGCCCTTCTTTTTATTGCCCGCAATCAATTTGTCCAAGAAAGACACTTTCTTGACCGCCATTTCATCGACATTCCCCAGCCTCATAGCCAGATCGCGCAAGGATTTGGTCAGAGTAGCGCGGGGAGCAGTCGCACCCAAAGCTTTGCCGCTATTGGCGGCGGTGGCAATCGTGGCTGCATCTTCGGCGACAGAAGCATCGATTTTGCCCTGCATGCCTTTTTCAAATACCGCGCGATCGATATGCCCGGCGCCGGACGCATTCGTGCGCGACGCAACGATTGTGATGCGCGCACTGCTGCCAAGGCTGACGAGCGCGCTTTTGATCCTGAGCGTATCGCGAATACCGGCCAAAGTCAGATCGGAGACGATGACGATTTCCTGCGATGTCGCCAGCAATCTTTTATGCGACGCGAACATATGGCGCGGCAAATCGACTATGATGAAATCGAAATTGTTTCTCATTTCTTTCAGCAGGGCGGTAATGGCGCTGCCTTCGATCGGCACGACTTCGTCTATCGCCTCTTCCGCGCCCAGAATGGAAAAATTGTCGCTTTCCGGTACCGTGGAACTGGCGATCATCAGCGCATCGACGCGATGGGGTGAACTGACGATATCGCGCAAGCCCCGCCCCGGCTCCAGATCAAGCGACAGCGAACTGGTGCCGAACTGCAAATCGAGATCGAACAAGGTGACTGTGCGATTAAACTCATGCGCCAGAAACCAGCCGACATTGAGCGCAATCGTCGTCGTTCCGACGCCGCCGCGCGCGCCGATAAAAGTGATAAGCCGCGCCTCTTTGACATCGGGCTTGCCACCGCCGACATTGCCGCGCAAAGCAGCGGCAAGCGCCTGATTAAGTGTTTCCGGCGACAAGGGCTTAACCAGATAATCGACGGCGCCAGCGGTTAAAACGCGGCGATAAAGCGCGACATCGTTGGCAGAACCGACAACGATCAAACGGCAATCGCCGCCGCACAGGCTGACGAGGCGCGCGGTGGAAGCAACGGGATCGATCTGCCCGTCCATATCGACGATCACCATTTTCGGCGGAGCGGATGATTCCAGCATCTGCGCGAACATATCGGGGCCGCCCTGCTGAACGGTCGCTTGCGGATAACCCTGTCGTTCCGCCCAGCCACGCAACGACGCCAGCGACTCTTCGTCGGTGACGAAGCTCATAAAATCGCCGTGCATCGTCTGGTCGCTACTATGACCGAATGAGAAAATGCCACTCATGGTGATGCTGCCGGTGCTCCTGCTGAAGAGGCTGGTGCGCCTGCGCCGCCAGTGACATCGCCGGTCATGTTGGAGCTAGGAGCATACGATGTCGACTTTGCAGTCTCACTGGTATCTTGGCCTGGCCAGATCAGGCCGCGCGCCTGGTTATTGTCATATCGCCGTATCGCGCCGACTTCCGTGACGCCACGGGCATTACCCATATCGCGGCCTTCGACAATATCGTTTGGATTCTCGGCCATAAGCGCCAGATTACGCGCATTGGCGCAGCCGAATTGAGGATCGGGTTGCTCATCAAACGGATTTTTGGTGTCCGATGCCCAGCTAGGGCAAGCGGGGGGCGTCGCGATGCTACCTTGCGCCGTCGGCGTCACGCGAATGGTATAATCGGGGCGCGGTGTTGGATCGCAAGCGCTGAATGCCAACAAGCCGAAAGCGAAAAGGGCAAGAGAGGATTTTTTCATCGCTTACTCCACCAAAAGGCCGCCGCTGCGCTTATCCGTATCGCCTGCGGCATGCAGGACGATAGGGGGCGTAGGTGGTGGCACATTCACAACAGGCGCAGGCGCAAGAACAGGCGCGGCATTATCGGAAACAGGCTGCGGCGCAGGCGTTGTCGTAACCGGCGCGACTGGCGATGCCGCCGGTGCGGTCAGGACACCTGTGGGCTCGCCGCTGATCGGGCGCGCATTGGGATCGCCGCTGCTATAACGCAAGCCGACCAGCCGTTCGCTTTCCGACGGCGGCGCAAATCCGTCCGTGGGCAAAGCCAGTTGCTGCTTGGAAGGCTTGACGACATAAGGCGTGATGATGACGACCAATTCGGTTTGGCCATTCTGGAAATTGTCGGAACGGAATAAAGCGCCCAAAACAGGCATATCGCCAAGTAAGGGGAATTTATTGACCGTCTGTGCCTGATTGTTGTCCACCAATCCGGCAATGGCAAAGCTTTCGCCGCTGGCGACTTCGACCGTCGTTTCTGCCTTGCGCGTGGTTAAGGCCGGAACCGATATGTTGTTGAGAATAATCGCACCCGCCGTCGTCAATTCGCTAACTTCCGGACGCACATGCAGGCTGATACGGTCGCCGCTCAGCAAGGTCGGGGTAAAGGCCAGCGAAATACCGTAAGGCTGGAACTGAATACTGATCGTGCCGTTGCCTTGGGGAATGGGAATAGGGAACTGGCCTCCAGCGAGGAAATTGGCGGTTTCCCCGGACATCGCCGTTAAATTCGGTTCGGCCAAAATGGTCAGAAGCCCGTCTTGCGCCAGAGCATCGATCATACCCTGAATCGTCAAAGCGCCGATTGTACCAGCACCGCCTACAACATCATTAGGAAGACTCAGTGCCGTGTTAGCGGGGCGCGGGAACAAGCCGCTCGCAGGGGAACCCACGCCAAGCGCGCCACCGGCACCGCCGAGAACATTGACCATGTTGCCGACACCCATGCCGATAGTCATGTTACCTGCCGCGAGTATGTTCTGCCAATCGAAGCCAAGTGAATTATTAATGCTGCGCTGAACTTCGGCGAAGCGGACGCGGATCATAATCTGATTGCTGCCGACGACTTCGACGCGGTTGATGATATCGCCGCCCGCCGGCATATAACGCATCGCAATTTTATAGGCATCGGCGACGGAAGTCGGATCTTTAGCCGATCCCGTCAAGACGATGCCGTTGGGGACGGGCGTTGCTTTAATCGTATTGC
Source organism: Alphaproteobacteria bacterium (assembly GCA_049697595.1). Lineage (GTDB taxonomy): Bacteria > Pseudomonadota > Alphaproteobacteria > UBA9219 > UBA9219 > CAIXLI01. The sequence continues at coordinate 5,569 of JBAVWC010000070.1, read as the reverse complement.
CGGGAATGGCGGCGTTCAGCTCCTCGCGCAATTCGGCTAAATCCTGCGACACGACGACAGTCCGTTCGGCCAGCGTCTTGCCGTTGCTGTCGGTCGCCATAAAGCTCGTCTCGCCGGTGCGTTTACCGAAAATCATCACCTGATTGGGCGACATGACCTGAACATCGGCAATATCGGGATTGGCGATAAAGACGGAAGACGCAGAACCCTTGAAAGTCAAAGGCACGCCGTGATCAACCGTCAGCGACAAAACAGCAGGCCGCGCATAGGCGGGCACGGCAGCGATAAGAAGGAAAGCGAGGGTGAGAACGTATTTCATCGGGCTACCTATGCCGTTCGAAGGTGTCTTCGGTGATGACCTTGCCGCGCATCACCTGTACACGCTGCATCAAGCTGTCATCGCCGTTGACTGTGGGATAAGCGGGACTGACATCGCTGTCCCAGGTTGGGGTCGGCTTTTTGTCGGGCGTGGTTTGATCGCTGGCGAGGCTGCGCAGCACCAGCGAGAGCGAACCTTTATTGGCGGATTGCCCCACCGACATATCGATCGCCAGAGCGAGTTTTTCGGCTTGCTTGGGATCGACTTCCAGCGTCGCCGTTTGCGCCACTTTGGGATCGGTCGATTGATTATCGCTGCGCTGATCCAGCGCCAGAACGCGAACATTTTGCAAAATGATTTCACTGACGCGGCGTTCGGTCAGATCCGATACATCCTTGCGGCTGAAACTGTGGGTTAAAATCACATCGACGCGGTCGCCGGGGAAAACAAAACCCGCCACTTCCGCCGTCGGACTCAAGGAAACCGACATTGCCCGCAGGCCCGGCGTCAGAACGGCGGCCAGAAAACCCTGATCGTGCGGATGGGCCACGCGCGCCGACATAATCGGTTCGCCCGAACGGAACCCGTCGCGCACAACGGCCCCCGCGATATCGGAAAGATTAGCCTGCCCTTTGACGAACAGCGCGCTGGTATCGGCGGTCGAAGGCCATTCGACCCATTTCAGATCGGCTTCTTTCAAAATAGTGCCGGTCGGCAGATCGCGCGATGCAACGGCAATTTCGGTGGTTTGAACGACTGCTTGCGGCGCGGGCGCCGTTTCTTCCGGAGTCATCAGGCTGCGCGCGGCCAAAACGGTGCCCAGCGCGATAATCGCGGCGACAATTAGTAAGGTGATCTTACGTGTCGGCATGATACCCTCTTAACCCGGCAACAAAATCGGCTGGGCCATCATGCCCAGCATAGCCAGCCCGCCTGTTGCAATAGCGATGCCGTAAGGAATAGGAACTTTGGCAAGCGAAACTTTTTCTTCCTCTTTTTCTGCGACCGCCTCGCGGTTCCGTCTGTGAGTCACGATCGCCATAACGATCGACACCACACCTCCGGCAATAGCGGTCACAACCAAAAGGACGGCGATTAAATGCGGCCCCGCCCACAGGCTCGCCGCCGACAGAAGCTTGACGTCGCCCGCCCCCGCCAGATTGCCCAAAAACATCGCGAAGCCGGAAAGGGCGACAAGTGCGAACACAGCCAGATTCTGATGCCAGTCAAGCCCGCGTGGCGCCGTGGCGGCAAACAATGGAAACAGCGCCAGCAGCAAACCACACATATAATTAGGAATACGATACGACCACGCGTCATTCAGGGCCGCCGCAATGAAAACTGCGGCAGCAATAACCATAATCGCAACGTGAAAGGCTGTCAGAGCCAAAGCCATTTACCGATATCCTTAATGCGACGGGGAAAATTCGACTATTTTATTAGTATAGCCCGTTAACTATAAGCATGGTATGATTAACGAGGCGTGAATCGAATCATTCCACATCAGGAATGAACACGCGGGAAACCATCCCCCACAAAAACAGTCCCGCGACCGGCTTTCCGGTCGATTCTTCTTCAGAGTATCGGCTGGCGGCTGGCCTTCAAACCGCGCTCGACCAGAAAAATCAGCACGACAATCAGAAGAGCGCTCACCCACAAATCGGCGAAGAAGTGCCCGCCTATCGCCGGTGTCGCTGCGATAACCAGCAGATTCAAAATCATAAAAACCGGGAATAAAAAACGCATCCCCCATGTCGCATAAGCGCACAAAACCGCCAGAGCCAGATGAAAAGAAGGAAACTGAACGACTCCCTGCAATTGAAGAAGATCGAGCGTTTTCATGTCCCCGCTTCGCAGCGTATAGAATTGCTGAAGATACGGCGTATCCAGCGCCGTCTGATAAGTGCCAAAGGCCCCAGCCGCAGGCAAAAATGCCGAGATCAGAACGTAAGCGAGGCTGGAAACGATATAAAGCCACAACAACGACTGCGCCCGATCATAGCGTTTTAAGGTAATCAGCAAGGTCATCAGAATGCCAAGCTGCGGCACCAGACTGTCATAGGCCATAATCAAAATAAGGCGGATGACCTTATGCTCTCCGACCCACGCATAAACGGCGGGCCAATCAAATCCCACCGCACGATCCGATGCCGCAAGCCAATTATCGATCAAAGGCGCGCGCAAAGTCACAACCAGATAACCAAAGACGGCAAGGCTGATGCTATAAGCAAAAAGCTTGGCAACGTTTTCGGTCAAAGCAGCCAACCGCTCGTCGGGCCTCAAATAGGAATAAATCACGGTCAGCGCCAGCATGCCGCCAATGGCCGCCGCCGAAACCAGAACCGAATTCCGCGAAATCGATAAACCGGTCCTTTCCAGCCACGCCGCATCAATCGTCATCAGCAGCGCGATCACCACCCAGGCCCAGGACAGGCCCTTAACACGCAACATGATTCCGGGGACTTTATATGTGACTGTCATATCTGGGTTATTCCAAGACGCGCGATCTCCGGGCTCGTCCGAAGAAAGCCAGCATTGCATATCTCCGCTCAAAGAAATGCCGGCGCAAAGGCCGGCATTTTTATCAGCCCTCTATCAAACGATTACAAAGCCGCAGCAACCGTTTGGAACTGGGCAGATAGCGATGTGCCAAGCGTCGTCAGCACACCAATAATAACAACTGCGATAAGCGAAGCGATCAGGCCGTACTCGATGGCTGTCGCACCCTCTTCGTTCTTGATAAGACGAATAAAGTTATGCATTCCATTCTCCTGTGATTCGAGGACTTTGTCGGCTAAGGAGATGCCGACCCGCAGGCCGACATCTTTTCTCAGCCCTCATTAAACCTAAACGCTTACAAAGCGGCGGCGACGGTTTGGAACTTGGCAGAAAGCGAAGTGCCAAGGGTCGTAAGCACGCCAATGATGACGACCGCGATCAGCGATGCAATCAGGCCGTATTCAATAGCGGTAGCGCCTTCTTCGTTCTTCATAAGACGGATGAAATTACGCATTGTGTTTTCTCCTTTTAAGGGTCGAGAACCTAGGGGTTCGGATAGGCTCAGAATAGGTGAAAAGTTTTAAGGAATTATGAACAAGAACCGATGTTTTGCTATGAAAAACAATGAGATATTGTGTAAACAAAACCCCGGAATATCGTTTCTATTTTCGAAATAATTCCCCGCGCCTCTTTGTTATATAACCTTTTTTTGGTCAGACGAAGGATGCCAAAAAAGGTTTCGCGTGGCCACCAATCCACCGCAACGTGTATATTGGGCCGATCTTTTCACCCGCAAACGAAAAATTTTCTTATTAAATAAAAAAACGGCGCGTCCTTTTTGCGAAAACGCGCGTGAGAACCTGTTCACGATCTCGTCAGGCCGAGGCGAAAATGGGGATTTTTGAGCACCGGAGCGGAGCGTATTCTATATTATGTGAGCACCGGAGCACAGAAAATACACATTTGCAGCCCGGCCTGACGAGATCGTACACAGATTCGAAAATCTATCGAGATTCCTGCCGCAAAGCCTCGCTTAACGCAATCGCCGCGCTCATCGCCACGTTAAGCGAACGCAAGGACGGCCTGATTGGAATGATAAGGCGGGCATCGGCGCGCTGATGCACATCATCCGGCACGCCCGCGCTTTCGCGCCCCACCATAAGGACGTCATCGGCGCGAAAAGCAAACGCCGTATAGGGAATAGCGCCTTTAGTCGTCAATAAAACCAGCCGCTGCGCGCCGATTTGTGACATAAACTCCGGCCAGGAGCGGTGGCGCACGTAATCGAGATGATCGATATAATCCATCGCCGCGCGCTTAACCTTTGCGTCGTCGAGAACAAAGCCGCAAGGCTCTATAATATCCATCCCCACGCCCAAACAAGCGCAAAGCCGCATCATAGCGCCCGTATTAGACGGCATATCGGGCTGGTAAAGGGCGAGGCGCATGAAAAAGGGGAACGGTTAAGAATACGGGTCAGGTGCTGCAGTTAGCACAGAATCATTGATCCTCTCATCGCAAAAATTTATTCCCCCTCCTCCCCCTCTTCCCCCTTTGACTTCCCCCCATCTTTGGGTAGATTGCCTTGTTCTTTAATATATGGAGTTCCAATTATGGTGTCGTCTGCTGATGGACAAGGCTCTTGCGGCCATTGTGCTTGCCCCCACGGGCAAGAAGATGAAAATGAGGGTCAAAGCCGTCGTGAATTTCTGGCCTATACCGCCGGAGCGATGGGTGTCGTAGGCGCGGCTGCTGCCGTGTGGCCTATGGTTGATTCCATGAATCCTGCAGCGGACACGCTGGCGCTCTCGACCACCGAAGCCGATGTGTCCAAGCTTAAAGAGGGCGACGCGATGACGGTGATGTGGCGCGGCAAGCCCGTCTTCATCCATTATCGCACGGCCAAGGAAATCGAAGAAGCGAACAACACCAATGTCGCCGATTTGCGCGACCCGCAAACGGATGCGGAACGTTTCAAACAATCGGTCATCAACGACAAACCCGCACCGCAATGGCTGGTCGTTATCGGCGTTTGCACCCATCTGGGCTGCATCCCGCTGGGCCAGAAGCCGACCGATCCGCACGGTGAATTCGACGGCTGGTTCTGCCCTTGCCACGGTTCGCAATATGACAGTTCAGGCCGCATCCGCAAAGGACCGGCGCCCAAGAATCTGGAAGTGCCGCCCTACAAATTCACCGACGCTACGCATATTAAGATCGGATAGCCATTAGCCGCTGGTTTCTAGCTATTAGCTAAAAACCAGAAACTAACAGCTCCCTTAAAACCTCAAGCCCCTAAGAACATCATGTCCCACGGCGAACGCACTCCTTTCCAGAATCCCCTGATCGAATGGATCGATTCAAGACTTCCGATTTTCACCTTTATGGATAAGGAATACGGCCAGTTCCCGACGCCGCGCAACTTCAACTATCTGTGGAATTTCGGCGCGATTTCTTTGGTCATGCTGGTTATCATGATCCTGACCGGCGTTTTTCTGGCGATGAACTACACGCCTTCCACTGATCAAGCTTTCAATTCGGTCGAGCATATTATGCGCGACGTCAATGGCGGCTGGCTGCTGCGCTATCTGCATGCCAACGGCGCGTCGATGTTCTTCATCGCCGTCTATATCCACATCTTCCGCGGCATGTTCTACGGTTCTTACAAAACGCCGCGCGAATTGCTGTGGATTCTCGGCGTCGTTATTCTGCTTTTGATGATGGCGACCGCGTTTATGGGCTATGTGCTGC
>JBAVWC010000069.1:0-1870 GCA_049697595.1 Alphaproteobacteria bacterium | reverse complement strand
AGAGGCGCTCCTGAAACAGGGCGCCAAAAGCGTGCGCGCCTGTGCGACGCACGCGGTTTTGTCCGGACCGGCGGTGGAACGGATTGAGAATTCGGAGATCGAGGAAGTGATCGTGACGAACTCGATTCCCTTGCGGGATGAGGCGGACAGTTGCCGGAGAATTAAACAGCTCTCCGTGGCGCCGCTGCTCGCGAAGGCGATCGAGTCGATTCATGAGGACGGCTCGGTCAGCACGTTGTTTGTTTGAGGATTAGGTTGCCATGAGAAAAGATATTACGATTGATGCCCAGCCGCGCGATTCCCGCGGTAAGAATGAAGCGCGGCGTCTGCGCGCGTCCGGACATGCGCCGGGCGTAATCTACGGTTCCGGTGGAGATGCCGTGGCCGTCGCCGTCAACCCTAAAGAGATCAACAAGATCCTCCACAGCAAGACCGGTCACAATACGATCTTCAACCTGTCCATCAAAGACGGCGAGAACACACCGGTGATGATCATCGACTGGCAGCTGGATCCGATTAAGGACACGCTGCTGCATGTCGACCTCAAGCGCATCGACCTGACCAAACGGATTCGCGTCAAGGTTCCGATCCACACGGTAGGCGAGCCGAAGGGCGTGAAGCTGCAGGGCGGCCTGCACGAAGCGATCACGCGCGAAATTGAAGTGGAGTGTCTGCCGGACGACATCCCCGAGGGTTTCACGGTGGACGTGACCGAGTTGATGCTCAATCAGAACATCCGCGCAAGCGAAATCCCATTGACCGGCTCGATGAAGCTGTTGAGCAATCCCGATTCGGTGATCTCGCACGTGGTGGCTCTGAAGGCGGAAGAAGCACCGGCGGTGGTGGAAGGTGCGGCGCCGGCGGCAGGTGCCGAGCCCGAAGTCATCAAGAAGGGCAAGAAGGAAGAAGAGGCCGCGGCCGAGGAGCCGAAGAAGGGCGGCAAGAAGTAATCGTCGCTGGCCCCGGGCATGGATTTTCTCATCGTTGGCCTGGGCAATCCTGGCGTCGAGTACGAGAATACGCCGCATAACCTGGGCTTTATGGTGGTTGACCGGCTCGCCGAATCGAACGCGATTCGGGTCGGCCGGAAGGAAAATATGTCTCTGGTGGGGCTGGGAACGATCAGGAATAAATCGATCGCGCTGGCTAAGCCGCAGACATTCATGAATCTGAGCGGTCCGGCGGTAAAGGGGCTGCTCGAGCGGTACGAATTGACTTTCGACCGCTTGATTGTGGTGTATGACGAGCTCGATGTTCCGTGGGGATCTTTAAAGATCAAGCCGAAAGGTTCGCCGGCCGGTCACAAGGGTATCGGGAGCGTCATTAACAGTCTGGGGACCAACCAGATTGCGCGGGTCCGGATTGGTATTCATCCCGTTGGTTTAAAAGCGGGCCATCCCGTGAGTGGTGAGAAGTTTGTGCTCGCGCCGTTTAAACGGGCACAGAAGCAGGAAGTGGACGAGGTGGTCGGGCTGGGAGCCGCGGCTGTCGAGTCCATACTCGCTGAGGGCGTCGAAAAGTCCATGACGGTTTTTAACCGCCGCGCTCAAGGCTTAAATGAAGAGGAAGAATGAGAGTCTACGAAGAGTTGTTCATCGTAAAACCGGACGCGCCGGAAGAGGAAGTCGACGGATTCGTCGAACAGATCAAAACTGTGATCACCTCCGGCAAGGGTACGGTGGATAAGGTCGACCGCTGGGGCGTGCGCAAGCTGGCCTATCGCGTATCGAAATATAACTAAGGCAATTATGTTCTGGTAGTGTTTTCGAGCACGCCGGAGCTGGTGCACGAAGTAGAGCGCCGGATGCGCGTCACCGACATGGTGATCAAGTTCATCACGGTGCGGGTCGACGAGAAGCAAAAAAAGATC
>JBAVWC010000068.1:0-1835 GCA_049697595.1 Alphaproteobacteria bacterium | reverse complement strand
GCTGCGTGGTCGTTGAAGGCTATGGGCTTTCGGAAACCTCGCCCGTCGTTTCGTGCAATCCCGTCGGCGGCGAAAATAAGGCTGGTTCCATCGGCTTGCCCGCCCCCCGCACATATATCTCTATTGTCGACCTCAACGACAGAAAAACCGTATTGCCGCAAGGCGAAACCGGCGAAATCTGCGTTCGCGGGCCGCAAGTTATGGCGGGTTATTGGCAGCAACCGGAAGAAACGAAGATTGTGTTCACCCAAACGCCGGAAGGTGTTTGGCTGCATACCGGCGATGTCGGGCATATGGACGCGGATGGATATACTTTTATCGACGACCGCATCAAAGACATGATCTCCGCAGGCGGTTTCAAAATCTATCCGCGTCATGTCGAGGAAGCGATTTACCAAAATCCCGCCGTCGAAGAATGCATCGTTGCCGGCGTTCCCGATCCCTATCGCGGCCAGACGGTCAAAGCCTTCATCAAGCTGCGCGCCGGCTCTCATTTGACCAAAGAAGAATTAACGGCATTTCTGCAAGACAAAGTCTCGCCGATGGGAATGCCGAAACAGGTCGAGTTCCGCGACACGCCCTTGCCCCGCACGCTGATCGGCAAGCTCTCGCGCAAAATGGTGTTGGAGGAAAACGCGAAGCCCTGACGCCAGCCTATGAACGTGGACGCCGCCCTATGCCACGCGCGATCTTCATAATTGAAAATCGGGGATTGGGTTGTTGCTTGCGTTCCGCATAATCGATGATCGTCGCCATAACCTGCGGCCAGTTATCAAGTGATCGAGGTTGCCATTCCTTCTCCAGCGCTCCCGTATAATAGGGTTGCGCCGCGCCACCTTTTACCAAGATGTCGATCATGTTTTTAACCGTGAACCACGGCTCGTCGGCGGCAAAATTCTTGAGGCCTTCGCTGCTCGTCACATTATGGCCGCCGAGGATATAAATGGGCTTGCCGGTCGCGGCAACGTCGCCTTGATTCGAAATGCTGTCCCCTTCCACGATGATTTTGTCGGAAAGGCCGAGCATCGCAAGATAGGGGTTGCTTTTCCCGCCGGTGCTTTTGCGATTGTCGGTATCCGCGCGCCAGTCATAGCCGATGGGCGCTGCCGGAAAGGTATTTTTAAGGAAGGCGCACAGGGAGGGTTCCGTGCGCCAGGTTGTCGTGTAGCAAACGCTCAGATCCTCGCGCGCGCCTAATTCGGTCAATTGCTGGAGAAGCGTCTTGCTCTTATCGATCCAATAAGACTGGCCATAATTATCGCCGAGGGAACCGATGACGAGGCCGACAATAGGCTTTACCGAAATGTCGGCGTGCGCGGCGCGCCAATCGGCGGCGGCTTGCGCCGTATTTTCGGGTGTGACGCGGGAGGGCAGGCAATTAAACCCGATGATCGGAACCTTGCCTTGCGTCAGGCGCGGATCGATGGGATTGAAGGCGGGCGATAGATAAACATCAAACAGGGAATTGATCGCCGACACGCCGCCCAGATGATTATGAATATGAATGCGGAAAACCCGATCAGCGTAAGCGCCTTGCGTCAGAGGGTACTTGTTACGGGAGGACAGGTCAAAGACAAAGGCGTTGGGGTCTTCGGCCAGTTTTTGCAGGGCTGCCGAACCGTCGAGAAATATGGGCTCGATATGCAAATGTTTGGCAATCATCGCAGCCAGATCAAGCGTCATGCGCCCGTCACCACGGTCGCCGTTCTGACTGCCCGAATTAACGAAATAATAATTCTTCATATTCAATATCTCCTAAAATAGTAAATCCAAATCTTCTCTCACAATTTTGAGGAATAATGACAGCAAAGCGTGAAAGTAAATAGATGTTAATC
>JBAVWC010000067.1:0-2786 GCA_049697595.1 Alphaproteobacteria bacterium | reverse complement strand
AGCTGCTGCAGAGTGGCGTCACGGTACACCGACTCGTACGTGCCGCTGTTGTTGTTGCGTACGCTGCGGGACGCCAGGATGTGCTCTGGCGTGTCGTAGGCGCAGGCGGCGATGGCGTTGTCGGCATTCTCGATATCCGCCTTGTTGTCTCGCTGCCGCTTGCTCAGACGACGGTTGTACGCCTTGTTGCCCGAGCTGGCCGACACGTGAGCACCGCGGATGCGCACGCCCTTCTTCTTCACACGAGGTTTCTTGAGTTTGCGCCGCGCACGTTTCTGCCTGGCGAGCTCGATCAGGTCATCGTGGGTCATGTTGTCGACAGGGTCGTCGTCGGCCTCGATCCCGTTGGTAGAGCCGTTCTCGTCCAACTCGCGCAGGATCGCCGACGCCTCGGGATCCATGAGCGTGCTGAAGATGTTGGTGGTGCTGATGATGTTGGTGCAGAACGCGTTGGCGATGCCCTCGACGTCGGGCAGGCTGTCATGGTTGCGGTTGGCGCGGCTGCCCTTGTACGTCGTGAGGGTTTGGCTGATCTCCTCTGCGGTCATGAACGACACGGCAAGGGCGTAGTGGATGCCGGGGTCGATGCCGACGGCCGACAGCTTCAGCTTGCCGGTGAGTGCCAGCTGCCACAGCTCGGATGCGTTCACGTCCTCTGGCTTGTAGGTGGGCTCGCCCTGGGCACGTGTCTGCTGCAGCTTGACCGGGCGATCCGCGAAAGGGACGGAGCCGCTGGTGCTGGTGCTGGTACTGGTGCTGGTGCTCGATGAGGACTTGCTCAGCGTCGCCATCTCCTCGGCCGTCTTCATTTTCTTGAAGCGGCGGAGCGTGCCGTTGGCCAGCTTTTGCATCTCCTCGAGCTGTGTGATCGCGATCAGGATGCTGTCCAGGCGCTCGCGGTTGGCACTGCGGCGGGCGTCCGTGTCGGTGTCCTTGCCCGGGATCAGGCGGGACAGTCGAGTGCGCAGCGTGGTCCGGGTCTTGCGCAGAGGCTTGAGATTATCCTTGGTGTACTCGAGCACGTGCTGGACGTTGTGGACGCGCTGGGTAAGCTGTTCCCATTCCGCATCGCTGAACGCTCGGCGCTCGCGAAGCCAGTACTCGGGTGAGCTGAGCCTGGTCTTCTGATCGGTGCTGCTGGACTTGGGCCGAGACTTCTTGGACCGCTTGGACGCTGTTGCTGCTTTGGCCTTGGCCTTGGACTTGTCCTTGCCGTCATCGTCATCATCATCGTCGTCGTCGTTGTAGTCGTTGCTTGATCGTCGTTTCGCGGCCAAGAACCAGAATCGACGCCGTTGGATGCACGACGGGCTGCTGTAGATGACGCTCCAGCTGAACCGCTTGTGCGAGGTCTGGCCGTCCAGTAGCCGGAACCGAGGCACGGTGCTGTCGTTGGCCAGATGAGCCGTGTACTGGGCGCCAAACAGGGCAAGCAGGTAGTTGGCTGGATGGTAGTACTCGCGCATCTGGCCCTCGGTGGTGTTGCGCTGGGCCTCGATCGCGCGCTGCAGTCTCGTGCGCACTCCGTGATCAAAGCGGCCGTCGTCCACGATAAACTTGACGATGTCGTCGTCGATCGTGACAGCGACCTTCTGGCCGGAGCGGGACATGGGACTGAGACGCGTGCGCCACTTCTTGTCGTAGCTGGGAAGCAGCGAGAAGACGGCGTTGGTCAGCGTGATGATCGGGGTGCTGTTGAATGGGGTCGACGGGGGCAGCTCGCTCTGGCCCTTGTCGTTGATCACGTAGTGCGTCACCCAGGGTCGCAGAAACGTGAAGATGGACGTCACCAGGCGGAGCTGGTTGACGTTGAGGTTGAGATCCTTGACCGAGGTCAGAGACAAAAGTTGTTGTTTCTCCTGTGGCTCGTCTGTTGTCACGTCACGGTCAGGTTGACGGATGAGTGTACACAGGATAGATGCCAAGACGTTGACAGCCTCAGCGGACAAACAGTCACCCTGGGCCAGCATGATGTTTTGCGGTGATGGCACACTCGGCTTGGTGCCGTCCAGCATCATCGCATCCCCCGCAGCAACACCCTCCTGTTGCGTTTGCGGTGTGCTCTGCTGGACCCCCAACTCGTTGCCAGTGTCCATTCGCGTCGCACCATCACTGAGCCCAGAGCAAACGTCGCCGCCGGAACCGAGGTTGTCATCCAACGGGCGGGTGGGTGCAGACAAAGCGTGGGCCGATGCGGTGCTGCTGCCGTGGAATGGCAGGGGCGAAGAGCCGGAACGAAAAATGTCATACGTCTGCAAAGACAGAGCCGCGGCCGCGTCGGCAGTGTTGCCACCACCGCCGCGACCAACGGCGGTAAAGTCCATTGCGTCATGTATGCCCGACTCCTCCACCGCAGCACCGCCATGACCACTGGTACCGTCGCTGTTGCTGCCGCCGACCGAGAGGCGTTGCGCGTCGGCGCCACCGAGCGACTCCATCGACTCCGAGCTGTTGGCTGTGGACGAGAGGACGTTCGAATTGTCCAGGTGTATCTCGCCACGGTTGAACTGGTCAAGCAACCACTCGGGATCGTTGAAATCGCCGCCCTTGGCATCATCGTCGTCGAGGTTGTATCTGGTTGGTTCCTCGCCATCGTCGTCGCTGCTGCTGTCGTCGGCGTCGGGGTCGGTCTCCGCACCAGACCCGACTGCCGGAAGCGCGCGATCGCTGTGATGGCCCTCGATGATCACTGGCTGGTTCGGCTGAGGGACACTCGGCGCTCGAGCAGAAGCCGCTGCTGTTGCAGAAGCTGCTGCCTTTCGCGCACGAGCGTCCACGCCGTCGAG
>JBAVWC010000066.1:0-2210 GCA_049697595.1 Alphaproteobacteria bacterium | reverse complement strand
AGTCACGGATATGCGTGCTTCGAATTGACGGTCCCGACGGTCGCGCCTCGTTAGCGGGGTTAAGCGAGGACCAGCCAGACTGCCCTACCCTCATTTCAGAGCGGGGACAGACGACCTGGGCGTTCTTTTGGCGGCCCAAGGGAACCCTTCGTGACTCGGCTACGCGATTAGCACTCGGCATAGCGATTCTTGCCGACAGTGGCAGCTGCCCCATCGCCCCCTCAAACGGATGCGCGTGGATAGATCTCGGCGCCGATATTGAAGCAATGCCTTCGTGGCTTCGTGAACTTACCTTCGAGAGTCCGGAAAACCCGCCGGCAAAAGCATTGTCGGTCCCGCCGTCGTCTGCTGGTCCAGCCCCTTGCCGATCGCGTATGCAATTCGAATCCCCGCGGTCTGTGAGCCGAAAGGCCTCCGCAATCTGCAACCAGGTGGGTTTTCGCGGTTACCGAGCGTGCCGCCGACGCTAATTCCTTTCCCGCATCCAGAAATGGGAGCGCCAGACTTCTGCAGTTATGGCGCTCCCAGCCAAAGAAATAGCTCCCAAAGGAAGATAAGCTCATGAATCAAAAAGCATTGACATTTTATATGAGCCTCGCTGCCCGTTCCGCTCGCTCCTTCTCAGATGAGCCTGTAGCGGCCGGAAGGAAAATGCGCGCAGGGAAGATATGCAAGTCCTGCAAAGTACCCCTGCCGTTGCCGCACACACCGGTTTCGAAGCGGTGCGGCTTTTGTTCTGTCCGACACCACGTCCTCATGCACTTCCGCCGGCGCTCAGGGTGGCATTGCCACTTCACAACCGAATCCAAGCAGAAGCTCTCAAAACGTTTGACATTCATGAGCGCCGGCAAAGTTCACGAGATGGCCAAGCGGGGCAACGGACTGATCGACAACTGGGATCGCGACGGGTTTGAAATTGACCTCGAGATCGGCAGGGGCTGCATCTGGCTCCGGCTTTCGGACGAACAGTATTTGGCCCTCGGCGGTGTTCTCTAGGTCATCCCTGGATAGCGCAGTCTCTAAATGGGGCCGGCCCCGGTAGGATCGCAGGGCAGCGTCCAAGGAGTTGATGTCGAAAATCCGCAATGACTTCGCGGACATCATTCAGCAGAATCCGAATATGGTCGACAGCGACGTTGATTTTCGGAATTTCATGTGATCCTGCTGTGGTCTCCTACCCCTGCGCAGGGGGGCTCAGATCAATTTGCAGTTCTGTCACGATCGCATCGCGCTCAGCTTCGGGAATCTCGGCCAGCAGATATGTAATCAAATCCTCTTGCCGGCTCTGGCCGAAAACCATGCGGTAAATCGCGAGCGCCCGCCGCAGTCCGTTGAGACGCTCGACCTCGCGGCTGAACGGCAGGACGGGAACATGTCTCTCGATCTTGGCGTCGCCGGGGAACAGCCAGTAAGGCACGAGATCGTTTTCCTCCTGCGATCTACCCTTCCTGCCAAGTTCAAAGGCAGTCTCCCAGGCATCCGCGTCTTCATCGCGTAAGGCATTGGCGCCAAAAGCATCCGCGACGTTCTTGCGAACCGCGTGTCCCTTGTAACGATGAATGCGGCCCTCTCGCTGTTCAAGATCAACGGGATTGGATGGCAGGTTCCAATGGGTAATAGCGTGGCAATAATGGTGAAAATCGAGACCCTCCTGCCCCACCGAGGTCGAGACCAGTACGAACGGCCAGAATGGCGAATTGAACGCTGAGCGCACTCGCTCCTTGCGTGTCGCCGGAGACGCGCCATCCGAGACAAGCAGCGACTCTTCGTCCGAACGGTCATCGCCGAAGCGCATAGCGAAACGGATGCGCATCGGTTCGGGCTTGACGTTTATCTCGCGGGCATAGCGGGGTGCGGTGACTTCATCGATCCGGAGAGATGCCGCGCGGATCGTGAGCGCCGCAATGAGTTCTGCGCCCAGCTTTTCTGCGATCTCGTCGGGCGGCAGCGCCGCAATGCTGAGAGATTCGCGGAGCACATGGGTGTATTCATCCAGCACCGCCTGGAGCCCGCCAGCATGAGCATATTCCAGGACGCGCTCCCAGTAAGGTTCGCCCGAAAACTCCGTCCTGACGGCTTCGATGACTTCCGCATGATTGAAAAGTGTGAGAAAGGCTCTCCCGGAGCGCGCCGCGACATCGCGCAGAGGCAGGCACGTCGCGGGTTCTGTGCGGCTCGCACGCGCATAGGCGCGCATCGCAGCCGTGGCT
>JBAVWC010000065.1:0-2045 GCA_049697595.1 Alphaproteobacteria bacterium | reverse complement strand
AAACGGTTTTAAGAAAGGGAGCATTTGACCCGCATCAGAAAAATGCCGTATGGCGCGTCTTGCAGGGGGACAGCACTTTGCTCGCCCATTGTGTCGGTGCTGGAAAGACCTGGATTATGACGGCGGCAGCGATGGAGGCCAAGCGCATCGGCCTGGTCAAAAAGAGCATGATGGTTGTGCCGAACCATCTGGTCGAACAATGGGGGACGGATTTTCTGAAACTTTATCCTCAAGCCAACATCTTCGTGGCTGGGAAGGAGTATTTTAAAAAGGGTGAGCGTCAGAAAGCCATGTCGCGCATTGCCACGGGCAATTATGACGCGGTGATCGTATCGCATACGAGCTTTGAACTTCTCCCCGTGTCGGATTCCCTGTTCGACACCTATATAAAGGAAGAACTCGACGCGCTTGAGGCCGCCATTCGGGAAGCCAATACCGACAAGAGCAATCGCAAGGTTGTTAAAATATTGGAATCCGCCAAGAAGCGTCTGGCAAAGAAGATTGAGGACAGAGCCAACCGCGAGAAAAAAGACAATGCCATAACCTTCGAGGAGCTCGGCATCGACCGCATATTCGTGGACGAGGCCGATCTTTTCAAGAATCTCGGTTTTGTCACCAAAATGACGCGCATAGCGAGATTGCCGACCACGAACAGCAACCGCGCCGCCGATATGCACATCAAGACGCGCTATCTGCGGAAACAAAATAACGGCAAGGGAGTTGTGTTCGCCACGGGCACTCCCATCTCGAACACAATGGCGGAACTCTATACCATGCAGCGTTACCTCGCGCCGGAAGCATTGGCAAAGGCGGGTATGGCGCAATTTGACGCTTGGGCTGCCAATTTTGGCGAGGCGGTAACGACTCTGGAACTGGCTCCCTCCGGCGCTGGCTACCGGATGCACACGCGCTTTGCGAAATTCGTCAATTTGCCGGAACTTCTGACCATGTTCCGCGACTTTGCCGATGTGCAAACGCCGGACATGCTGGACTTGCCGCGCCCGACGCTTAAAGACGGTAAAAACCAGATCATTATCGCGCCCGCAACACCAGCCCTCAAACTCTATGTCGAGGCATTGACTCTGCGCGCCGACAAGATCAGAGGCGGTAGCGTCGATCCGAGCAAGGACAATATGTTGAAAATCACCGGCGACGGGCGCAAGGCCGCGCTGGATATGCGGCTGGTCAATCCCCAAGCGGGATTCCATCCAGAGTCAAAAGTCGGCAAAGTCATCAACGAATTGTTCGCAATCTGGAAGGACACCGCCGACAAACGCTCAACTCAACTGGCTTTTTGCGATATATCAACACCGCATAGTGACCGTTTCCATGTTTATGGCGCAATCCGGTCGGCTTTAATTGAGCGCGGCATCCCCATGTCGGAAATCGCCTTTATCCACGATGCTGATACTGATGCAGCCAAGAAAACCTTGTTTGAGAAGGTCAACGGTGGAGCTGTGCGTATCCTCCTTGGCTCTACGGACAAGATGGGAGCCGGAACCAATGTGCAGAAACGTCTTTACGCCTCGCACAATATCGACGCCCCGTGGCGTCCCCGCGACATCGAGCAACGCGACGGGCGCATTCTCCGTCAAGGCAACGATAATGAGGAAGTGCGGATTTACCGTTACGTCACCGAAGGCTCATTCGACGCCTATATGTGGCAAACCCTTGAAACCAAGGCGCGGTTTATCCAACAAGTGATGAACGGCGATACATCAGTACGCACCGCCGAAGATGTCGCTGGCGGCGCGCTGACCTATGCCGAAATCAAGGCCATAGCGTCGGGCAACCCCGCCGTGATGGAAAAGGTCAAGGTCGATACCGAAGTCCGCAAACTGGACTCGCTCCGCACTTCCCATAAAAAGCGGCAGTTCGAGATACGCCAGAAAATGGGCATCACCGAAACGGCGCTCAAGGCCAGCCATGGGCAGCTTGAAAAGGTTAAACGGGACATAGAAACCCGTAATGCCAATGACAGGGAAGAGTTTGAGATGACGATTGGAGATCGGACATACAAAGGCAAAAAAGGCCGTGAAGAAGCC
>JBAVWC010000064.1:0-1741 GCA_049697595.1 Alphaproteobacteria bacterium | reverse complement strand
GCTCTTGAACTTCATAGGGGCTTGACCTCCGGCGTTGAATGGGGAAGACTCTCCGCGAGAATCAGAGGGAGATGGATACGGCGCCATGAACGATGCTCGCTAAGGTTTCATTCCTTGTCCCTCAGTTAGAGTAACGATGCGATCAATCTGCGTGACCGCGAAGTGCTCTCTTGCGCCGCTGGGCCAATGGACTTCAACCTCATCAATCGCCGTGGCGTCGCCGAGACCGAAGTGCAGGCGCGGATCGCTTGTGGATGCATAACTACCGCCGGCGATTACATCGCCACGTTGCCGCATGTTATTGGCGGTGACATAAACTGTAGCGCCTACAGCGTCACGCGGACTTTTCGGCCCGCCGACGAGTTTGAATTCGACCCAATGATGTTTGTCGGGCGAGACATTGTGGAGCAGCGCTGGGACTCCATCGAGATTATTGATGACCACATCGAGTTTGCCATCGTTGAATAGATCGCCTACCGCGAGGCCGCGGCCAACATAGGTTTGGGCGAGCGCTGTTCCCTCGACCGCAGGCATCAGTTCGAACTGCTTGCCGCCGATGTTATGAAATAGCAAAGGGCGCTCGGCATAACTCGTTCCCCAAGGCTCCTTGTCTACAACCGGGTAAACGTGGCCATTAGCGAGAATCAGATCTTTCCAGCCGTCGTTGTCGTAATCGAAAAAAGCTGTGCCCCAACTGAGGAAAGGAACGGTAGGTTCGGCAATCCGAAGCTGATAACTGATGTCCGTAAAGTTGGCATCGCCATCGTTGCGATAGAGCGGTTTGTAATCGTCGGAGAATGTGGTGTCGTAAAGATCGACCAGGCCGTTGTTCTGATAGTCTCCCACAGCGATGCCCATGGTGGCGGTTTCACGCCCACTCTCATTGAGAGCAAAACCGGATGGGTAACTCACATCTTCAAACGTGCCGTCGCCCTTGTTGAGATAGAGGTAATTCGGAGTTGAGTCATTGCCTACCAGAAGGTCCGGCTTGCCATTGCCGTTCAGACTTACAAAGACCGAAGTAAGTCCGTAGTAGCCATTAGTGTCGGCTACGCCCGCTTTTTCACTTACATCCGTAAATGTTCCATCGCCGTTGTTATGGAATAAGTGATCCGGTTCGCCCTTGAGACCGCGAGGCCCGCACATTACGTTTTCTCCGCGAAACTGGCAGAAACTGTAAGCAACACCTTTTTCGCCTGAGGCCGGCGGATTTGCCAGGTCATAGTGAACGTAGCCGGGAACAAAAAGGTCAAGACGGCCATCGCCGTCATAGTCTCCCCAGGTGGCTCCGGTTGACCAGTTACCAAGTGCGACGCCGGCTTTTTCGGCTACATCAGTAAATGTTCCATCGTGATTATTGTGGTAGAGACGATTCTTGCCGAAGTTAGTTACATAAATATCCGGCCAGCCATCGTTGTCATAGTCTGCTACGGCCACTCCCACGCCCCATCGATCGTTGGTCACTCCGGCTTGCTCGGCCACATTGGTAAAGGTGCCGTCATGGTTGTTGCGGAAGAGCGCGGCCTTGGGAGGCACTGTCTTGCCGCTTTCAGCGTCATAAGTTGAACCATTGACAATATAGATAGACAGCCAACCGCTGTTGTCATAGTCGATCAGGCCGACGCCTGAGCCATTGGCCTCGATGATGAAACTCTTTTCCTTCGTGCCCATGACATGCTTCCATGTTGTCAATCCGGCCTGGCGTGCAATGTCCTCGAAAAGGACGGGGCCCTCCTTGACG
>JBAVWC010000063.1:0-1842 GCA_049697595.1 Alphaproteobacteria bacterium | reverse complement strand
GCCGTAGAAGAGAAGGCGGCGCGGCTACGATTTTTTCTGAGCGCGATGCACGATGAAGACCAGATCCGCATCGCGATCGATTCGCTGGCTGGCTTGATTTGAGATCGCGCCTCGATGTCATGGGACGATTTTGGGCGCTACGGAAGAGATCCGGAATAAATAATATGTTGTTAACCTATCAAAAAGAGCAGCCGCACAAGATTCTGGAGGTTAGCAAAAAGCTTGCGAAGAAAGTCAATAGGATTTTTCTTCTGACCGTTATTATTCCAACGGCCTTTGCCTCGATATACTATGGGCTGATTGCAAGCAGTGTATACGTCTCGCAGTCGGCGTTTATTGTCTATAACCCGCAATCATCAGGGAGCGGTCGTACTGGTTTAAGCTCATTGCTCTCGGGGGCCGGATTTTCGGGCGACAGCTATGGCGTGTATGCCGTTCAGGACTATCTCTTGTCGCGGACGGCGCTGCAGCAGCTTCAGAAGTCTATTGATATCGAGGCGATGTATAGCTCGCCCAAGATAGACTGGATCAACCGCTTTGGTGGTCTGCTCTATTTTCGCAATACGTTTGAAGATTTTTATCAATACTACACGAAGATCGCCGGGGACGGCATCGACCCGACGTCGAATATCAGCACCATCACGGTGAGCGCATACACGCCCTCTGACGCACAACGGATAAACCAGAATCTGCTGGCGTTGGCGCAGCAGCTCGTTGACCGTATTAACGCAGAGGCTGATGACGATACAGTGCGCTTCTATGTCGGGCAAGTGGCGGATGACGAAGCGCAGGTAAAGTCTGCCGGCGTCGCGATGGCGGATTTCCGTAACCAGCACGGGATTTTCAACCCGGCGCCGCAGTCCGCGTTGCAGCTTCAATTGGTCGAGCAGCTTCAGGATCAGCTGATTCAGCAGCAAACCCGGCTTGCCCAGGTTATGCTGAGCACTCCGAACAATCCTCAGATCCCAGGGCTGAAAAAGGCGATAGAGTCGACGCGCGAGGATATTGCGCAGCAGACCGCCAATGTGGCTGGCAACCAAAATTCGCTCGCCTCTCAGTCAGTCGCTTATGGAGACCTGTCGCTGTCGCAGGATTTTGCGCAAAGAGAGCTGTCGGCGGCCATTGACGCGCTCGAGCAAGCGCGGATTAGGGCCCAGAAGCAACAGCTCTACATTGAGACCGTGGTCACGCCCAACCTGCCCGACCAGGCGCTCGAGCCGAAGCGCGTGCACGGGATCCTGGCCATATTCATTCTCGGCATGTTCCTGTGGGGGATTTTCAGCGTGATTATCGCGGGCGTCAAGGAACATCATGACCGTTGAGTCCAGCCTCACATTTCGCGAGCAGTTGCGTATCCAGGGGCGGGTGATCTGGGCGCTCACCATGCGCGAGGTGATCACGCGGTTTGGGCGGGAAGGGCTGGGGGCATTCTGGCTGATTGCGGAGCCGTCGATGTTCATCGTCGGTGTCATGGTGCTTTTTTCTAACATCGACGGTGCAAGCACCTATTCGGTCGCCGAGTATCTCGCGGTTAGCTACCCGACCCTTATGTTCTGGCGGAATGGCACTGGGCGTGTCACCAAGGCCCTGGAGGTCAATCGGGCCCTTCTGCACCACCAGCCGATTCGGCCGATGGATATTATTTATTCGCGCATATTGCTGGAATTCTCCGGATCGGCTGCCGCGTTCGTCATTTTATATTTTATCTTTGTGAGTCTCGGCATTTGTACCTGGCCGGCGGATCTTCTGACGATGACGCTTGGTTTTTTTTTCGTCATTCTGTTTTCCTTCGCATTTGTCTTAATCATGGCTGCGCTTTCGGAACTGAGTGAGACCGTCGAG
>JBAVWC010000062.1:0-16183 GCA_049697595.1 Alphaproteobacteria bacterium | reverse complement strand
CCCCCGCACCCGCAAAAACTAAGACTTGCCAAGCGGCAAGCCTAAGTTTTTGCTCCCTCTCCCTCGAGGGGGAGAGGGGGGTTCTCTCTTGCGCTGGTGTTTTTTTTAAATCGGGTCTTTGTGCGCGGTTTCTTCGGCGGGGAGTTTGTGGCCGCTCATTTCGGCTCCGGCGTTGCGGGCGAGGGGGAGGAAGGCCAGTCCTGAAAGCAGGCTGATGAGGCCGATAAACAGAAATGCGGGCCAGAAATCCTGGGCTTGCAACTCGGTGCTGGATCGCCAGCGCAGGGTTAGATTCAGGATCAAGGCTCCCAGCGCGACGCCAAAGCTCAAAGTCAATTGCTGCAACATATTGTAAAGCGTATTGGCGCGGCTGAGCAGATTTTCGGGGATTTCGGCAAAGGCGATAGTGTTCAGCGCGGTGAATTGCAGCGAGCGGAAAAATCCTCCTACCAGAAGAAAAGCGAAAATGACGCCCAATAAACTGTGCGGCGTAAAGCTGGCGCAGATCGCGAGAAAGAAACTGTTCAGCACCGTATTGCTAAGCAGGATGGAACGGAATCCCAGTGCATGAATAATGGGGCTGGCGCAGACTTTCATCAAAAGTGCGCCTGCCGCGCTCGCCAATGTGATAAAGCCGGACATTGCGGGCGACATGCCGAACCCATATTGCAGGAGCAAGGGTAGAAGAAAGGGCAACGCGCCGATTGCGACGCGAAGCGCCGAGCCTCCCGTGAGCGAGGCGCGGAAGGTTGGATATTTGAACAGGCTTAAATCGATGATCGGGTGCTTGATGCGCTTTGTGTGCCGCGTGTAAAGAATGGAACACGCAATGCCGATGCCAAAGAAACCGAGGACGATAGGCGTGGCGACCAGATGACGCCCTGCGGTTTCGGAGCCAAAGACCAGTCCCGACAAAGCCACCGCGCCGAGAATGAAGCCTCGCAGGTCGAGCGGCTCGTTGCGTTTGCTGCGCACATCTTCGAAATAGCGCGTCGCCATAATATAGCCGATGATTCCGATTGGCACATTGATCAGAAAAATCCACGGCCACGAGGCATAGGTAACGATAATCCCGCCGATGGGAGGGCCCAGCACCGGGCCGATCATCGCGGGCGCCGTTACCCACGACATCGCATCGACCAATTGCGCTTTGGGAACCGTACGCAGCAAAACCAGTCTGCCGACAGGCACCATCATAGCACCGCCCGCGCCCTGAATGATGCGGGCAAGGATGAGTTGCCACAAACTGTCGGACAGGCCGCAGGCGATAGAGCCGAGGGTGAAAACGACGATCGCGCTGCGAAACACCGTGCGCGCGCCGAAACGGTCGGCGATCCAGCCGCTCAGTGGAATGAAAACCGCGAGGCTGAACATATAAGAAGTGATCGCGAGATTCAGATGCAAAGGATCGGTATGCAGCGATTGCGAAATGCGGGGCAGGGCGGTCGCGATAATGGCGCTGTCCATTTGCTCCATAAACAAGGCGCAAGCGACGACTAGCGGAACGACAAAATTGCGCGATGTAGGCATGATAAATACCAATGGCTAGCTATCTTAGCATAAAAGAGCGCGGTTGGTATCTCTGTGTATGCCTATGTGCTTGGGCGGCGGCTAGTAAAGAGCCTAGTTGGCGGCCTTTGCAGCGCGTACGGGGGCAAAAGTGGCGCGGTGCCATGCTGTGACGCCGAATTGCGTTAAGGCCGCCAGATGCTCGCTGGTGCCGTATCCGGCGTTGCGGTCCCAGCCGTAGGCGGGAAATGTTTCGGCGAGTTTTTGCATCAGGCGGTCGCGGTGGACTTTGGCGATGATCGAGGCTGCCGCGATTGACAAAGATTTATCATCGCCCTTGACGATAGGAAACGCGGCGCAATCCAGTTGCGGGGAACGGTTGCCGTCGATAAGGGCGGTATCGATCATCGTGCATAATCCGATAACCGCCCGTTGCATCGCCAGCATGCTTGCCCATAGAATGTTCAGATCGTCGATTTCCGCGACGCTCGCTTCGGCAATCGCGTAGCGGCAATTTTGCTTGAGCGGTTCGTAAATATTTTCGCGCGCTTTGGCCGACATTTTTTTGCTGTCGCGAATTTGGGCGCGAATGGATTCGGGAAAATCGGGCGGTAGAATCACGGCGGCGGCGACAACCGGGCCCGCCAAAGGCCCGCGCCCCACTTCATCGACGCCGCAGATGATTTTGCCGGCATCGCGTCCAAAACGAATTTCGTGGGAGAAGTCGGGCATCAATAAGGCTCAGTGTTTGGATAATTTGAAGTGGTTACAGTTAACATAAAAAGTTCATCAATGCAGTATTTAACCAAGTTATTGCCTATAAATCTTGCTTTTGGCCCTTTAAAAAAAACAGTTGTAGGTTTAGGCGGGGATGGATAGGATCACCCCAATGCGAATAAAGCTGCATTGAAATAATCATGCAGCGCTCGCGCGACAAACAGCTTCTTGCGAAGAAAAAGTAGATTAGGGCAAGAAGGTTTTGCGCAACAATGTGAACGCAACCAGGAACGGTATCAAACATGAGACAAGGTCCTCCTCCCAATGGCAGGCGTCCCCGCAGTCGTCATCACGGCGGCGATAACCGCAACGAAAACCGTGGCGACCGCAGTGGCGGCGGCGGCGGTGGTGGCGGTAACGGCGGCGGTAATATGGGCGGCCCTATGGGGGGCAATCGTCCACGTTCTGCGGCCTCGTTACGGCATCAATCTTTTGACAGCAATTGCGGCGATCTGCGCGTGCGCGGTAATGCGTGGCAAGTGTACGAGAAATATCAAGCCTTGGCGCGCGATGCGACCTCGGCGGGCGACCGCGTCGGCGCTGAAAATTATTTGCAGCATGCCGAACATTTTTTCCGCATCATCGAAGCGATCAACGAAGCGACAGCGCTCGAACAACGTCAAAGCGGTGTGCCGCCCGTGCCGCCTCAGGCCTATGGGCAGCAGCCGGAAATTCCGGCGAACTATTATCCGGCGGCAGGCGCTCCGGCTCCTGTGACGGGTGGCGAGCCTAACGGCAATGCGCAATCTTCCGCGCCTCAGCCGCAACAGCCGCAGCCTCAGGCCGAGGCGACGGTGCAGCAGCGCAATCCGCCGCCAAGCCCTTTCTTCACGCAAGAAGAAATCGACGAGCATAATGGTGGCCGTCCTTTGGGCGCGGCGCTTTAAAAAAGAATATCGTCTATGCAGAACATCGCCGGGCCTTTGCCATTTCTTAAAATGCACGGGCTCGGCAATGATTTCGTCGTGATCGACGGACGCGAAAACGGCTTTTCCCCTTCCGAACAATTCCTCCGCGCGGTGGCGAACCGCAGGCGCGGCATCGGCTGCGATCAAATCATCATTTTACGCAAACCGGATTCGCCTCAGGCCGATGTGTATATGGGTATTTATAATCCTGACGGCGGTCAGGTTGGGGCGTGCGGTAATGCGACGCGCTGCATTGCCCGTTTGATGTTCGCGGAATTGGGACGCACGAAGTGCGTTGTCCAGACGATCTCCGGGTTATTGCCCGCGTGGGAAGAGTCTTCCGGCCTGATCGCGGTCGATTTCGGCGAGCCTCGCCTTGCGTGGAATGAAATTCCTTTGGCGCGCGAAGCCGATACGCTGCATGTTCCTGTTGCCTCCGGCGGGTTGTTCGATCCCTGCTGCGTTAGTATGGGAAATCCGCATGCGGTGTTTTTTGTCGCCGATGCCGATGCGGTTGCGTTGGGCGAAGTCGGCCCGCATTTGGAACATGATCCGGTTTTTCCCGAACGCTGCAATATTGAAATCGCGAACGTCATTGCGCAAGACCGCATCCGCATGCGTGTGTGGGAACGTGGGGCGGGTATTACCGAGGCTTGCGGTTCCGGAGCTTGCGCGACTTTGGTGGCCGCAGTTCGCCGGGGTTTGACTGCGCGCCGCGCCACGATTGTTCTCGATGGTGGTGAATTGGTTGTTGAGTGGCGCGATGATAATCACGTGGTGATGATCGGCGAGGCTTCTTTCAGCTATAGCGGCACATTGGCGGAAGGTTTCGGTGCGGCATGAGCGATGTTCAGGAAAAATCAGGCTGGTTGTCGCGTCTGCGCTCAGGGTTGCAAAGCAGCTCCACGAAATTGACCGAGGGTATCACTGGCGTTTTTACCAAGCGCAAGCTGGACGATGCCGCGTTGCAGGAATTGGAAGATACGCTGATCGCAGCCGATCTTGGCCCCGCTACGGCGGCGCGGCTGGTTGCGGAATTCGGACGATCGCGTTTCGGCAAAGATGTCGGCGATGCCGAAGTCAAAACCGCGCTCGCCGAACAGATTGCCGCGATTTTACGGCCTGTGGCGAAGCCTTTGGTTATTGATCGCGCGCGCAAGCCGTTTGTTATTCTGATTGTCGGCGTGAACGGCACGGGCAAAACGACGACGATTGGCAAATTGGCGCAGACCTATGCCGCGCAAGGGCTAAAAGTTACATTGGCGGCAGGTGACACGTTCCGCGCCGCCGCGATCAGCCAGTTGAAAATATGGGGAGACCGCACCGGCGCGCAAGTGGTCGCGGGCGAGCCTAACGGCGACGCCGCCGCTTTGGCCTATCGCGCGATTGAAGAAGCGCGCGCCAATCACAGCGATGTTTTGCTAATCGATACCGCCGGGCGTCTGCATAACAAAAATGATTTGATGCAGGAATTGGCGAAGATCGTGCGCGTGATCAAAAAACTCGACCCCGATGCGCCGCATGCGACGATTTTAACGCTCGACGCGACGACGGGACAGAACGCTCATGCGCAAGTGGACGTGTTCCGCGACCTGACGAACATCACGGGATTGGTCGTAACCAAACTGGACGGTTCTGCGAAGGGCGGGGTGGTTGTGGCGCTTGCCGACCGTTTCAAGCTGCCTATTTACGCAATCGGCGTCGGTGAACAGGCAGAAGATTTTCAGCCGTTTTCGGCGGAGGATTTTGCGAAGGCGTTGGTGGGATAATCAGGCTCTAAAGGAAACTGTTATTGGCCACCAGATAGGCTGCCATTGCCGCTGCGGTGGATGTTCCGCCGCTTACTTCGCCTGTCAGAACAGCATTGCCGTAAGTTTGCGGGGAGGCGATTGTTTTATATTGGGCGGCGAAGCTTGTGCCTGAATAAAGATTGAAATCGTAGGTCTGGCTGGGTGTTGTCGGTACGCCCTTGGCATAACTGACCTTGACGAGATATTGGCCGGGTTTCGCCTGCAGGCCGTTGGTTGTCGTCAGGCTTTGATAGGCGGCTTGTTGCGCGGGCGTGCCCTGACTGTCGGCGATCACCTGCATTCCGCTGCCGTCTAAAATCTGCACGCGAAGATCCGAAGGGTTCGCGGTCTGCGTGGTGTCGAAGCCAAATTTTAAATTATTCCCGGTTTGCAGGGTGAAAGAGTAAAGGTCGCTATTGTCGGTGCTCGTCAACTGGCTATTGACGTTCAGGCTCGATTGATTTTCAGCCAGCCAGCCGATATTGACCGCGGTCGCCGCTGTCTCGCTGATCTTGTTGTATGCTTGGCGGGAGTAAGCCTGGGCCGTGCTGGTCGCGGTGACGGAACCGGATGCGGTATAATCGGCTGGCTGCGCCTTGATATTGTTGTTGTAGACAACGGCATAGTTGGTGCCAGAAAAAAGCTGCATATTGTAATTGATGTTCTGGGTGGTGTTCGCGTTGTTGGCATAGGAAACCTGGACGCTGTAATTGCCGACCGAAGCCGTCAGGCCGGTGCCGGAAGTCAGCGCCTGATAATTGGCTTGTTCGAAGGCGTTGCCCTCGCTATCGGCGATAATCTGGCCGTTGCCGTTATATACTTGCACGCGGGTCGAAGGATTGTTGGCGCCGGCATCGAAAGATAATTTCAGATTATTGCCCGATGACAGCGAGAAATTATAATATTCAGATGTGTCGCCGCCCGTTAGCTGGCTGTTGACTTCGAGGCTGGTGCCCTGTTGTTGCGAGGTGCTGATGGCTGGGGCGAAGTCGCCCAAGGCAGGCGTTGCGATAGCGGTATAGGTGTCGGCACCCAGCGACAAGGCACCCTGAACCCATTCGGAGTAGGCGGCTTGTTGTTCGGTCGTGCCTTCGCTGTCGGCGACGATGTCGCCCGAACTGTCGTATAACTGAAACCGCGTCGAGGCTTGGTCGACGATATTATTGAAAGATTCCGCAAGGCTGGTGATGTCGCCGTCTTGAGTGGTAAAGGTGGTTGACACCGCCGTGCCCGCCACGGTGCCCTGATCGCTGACATCGACAATCGAACTTTGCTCCGCCAGATCGCCGATATTGACCGCCTGCGAAGCCGTCTGATTTTTCGGCACCGACGTGTTGATGTTAAAGGTCGTCAACGTGGGCGACGGATTAACCGATGATGTGACGAGCAAATTACTCATATGGCACCTTTAGGCGTTTTAAGCCCTTTTCCCAACGTTCAGTCTATCATTCTAGCAGTTAATGATGCGCTAACCGATAGGCAAAAGATTCCTAGAGCCCGAGGGTTCAGGCCCTATCTATCTGTAACTCCAGCAATTCGCGTGCCAAGAGGGTGGGATTATACCGCGCTTTACCTAGTCTTTTGGCTCACATTACAACTGATAAAACTACGACGGTTTGTATTGGCTCCCTGAGCATTGAAGTTGGCTTGCTGAAACGCCGTGTGAAAATCTTTTTGCTCTTGGGGAGTCAGGGGACGTTTCTTTCCTGATTCAAAACTAGGTGTATCAGTAGGAGGAGGCAGCACAAAAACCATCGCCGGATTATTTCCTGGTCTTTGTGGGCTGAAACCTTGAGGCTTGGGATCATTCAGATAGGTGTGAGAGAGAAATTGCGCAAGATCGTTGAGGGAATCGCGGGGATTTCTGTCAACACTGTTTTTGGAGATCGTGAACAGGGGCTTATCCCAAACGCGACCGGAATAAGGTTCCCAGCCCTTCGCGGGTGAGAAGTTCGGTCAAGATGGCCCAAGGGGGGAAGCCGTCGATGATCGCGACGGCACCCACGCCTTCTTTCACGACCATAAGGGCGCTTTCGACTTTGGGCACCATTCCGCCGTTGATAACGCCTTCGTCGATCAATTGGCGCGCGGCGGCGCGGTCGATGACGGGGATGCGTTCGTGGTTTTTGTCCAGAACGCCCGAGACATTGGTGACCAGAATAAGGCGCTTGGCTTTGATCGCGCTGGCAATCGCCATTGCGTAATCGTCGCCATTGATGTTGTACAGCGTCGTTCCATCTGCGCCGATGCCCATTGAATGCAGCACGACGATTTTACCTTCGTCCAGCGCGCGTTCGATCGGCGCGATTATCACTTTGACCGGGCGTCCGGTGCGGTTGTTTTGGGCATCCTTGGGGTCGATGCTTTCGGCCAGCATCAAAGGTTTTGGTTGTTTAGCGGCGGCGAATATTTTGTCTTTGCGGCATCCGGCGTCACACAAGGCTCCGACCACCAGCAAATTCATTTGCTTCATTACAGGAGCCACCACGCGCATCGCTTTCGGCGAGGTGATGCGGCGGCCGTCTTTGCCCTTGACGGCTTCGACCTTTTTCTCGCGCAAGGCATCGTCGATTTGCGGGCCGCCGCCATGCACAAGCACGACGCGCACGCCGTTGGCGTTTAAAAACGCCATTTGCCGCGCGACTTTCGACAGGAAGAATTCGTCTTCGGAAATCGAATTGCCGCCGATTTTAATGACGACGGTGTGGCCGTGATAGGCGCGCAACTCGGTCATCATCTCGGTGACATATTCAAGGGCGACGGATTGGGGCATGTGCAGACTCCGGAACAAAGATTATTGCTTTTGCAACAGTTCGCGATAAACCGCCAGCGTTTTTGCTGTCATACCGGCGGTTGTGAAATTGGCGCGGATATGGGCTATCGCGCGGTCGGCCAGTTGTCGCCGCCTTGTGGGCGACATCGCCAGAATTGTATCGATTGTGTGCGCCAGTTCCAACGCATCGCCCGGGGTGGTCAGCCAGCCGGTTTCTCCGTGAATGACCGTCTCCCGCGCACCGCCGTGGTTGGAGGCGATGACGGCGGAGCCCATCGCCTGCGCCTCGATCACGACGCGGCCAAAGCCTTCGGGACGGGTCGAGGGCACGACGACGATATCGGCCAGACAATAGGCAGCGGGCATATCGCGGCAGGTGTCGAAGATCGAGATGTTTTTTCCCAAGCCCGCTTGCTTGATCTCTTGCGCGAGTTCTTTGCCATAGCGGCTGTTTTTGCCGCCGCCGACGATGATGCAAACAAAATCGCGCCGTTCGCTTCTTGCCAGCGCGCGGATGAGAACCGATTGGCCCTTCCAGCGCGTCAGCCGCCCCGGCATCAGGATCACGGGCGTTTGACTGGTTAGATTCCATGCGCGGCGCAGGGCATCGATACGTTCGGGCGTCACGCGTTGCGGGTCGAATTTTTCGATATCCACGCCGCGCGGAATGACGCGCATGACATCGCGCGCGACGCCATAAGTGCGTTCGGCATAATCGGCGACAAAATCGGAAATAGCGATAACGCGCGCGCCTTTACCCATAACGGAATTATACAAACGCTTGAGCTTTGATCGTGCTCCATAGGCGCTGTGGAAAGTCGTGATGAAAGGCGTGTGGGTTTTGGAGGCGGCTAGACAGGCGCTCCACGCCGGGGCGCGGCTGCGGGCGTGGACAAGATCGATGCGTTGTTCGCGGATGATGCAGCACAGATGCGAGACATTCATATACATCGTCAGAGGATTTTTCGACGCCAGAGGTAAGGTGATGTGTATGCCGCCTGCTGTTTCGACTTCGCGCACCATAGGGCCTCCGGATGAGGCGACAAAGGCGCGGAATCCGGCTTTGGTCAGAGCGGCGGTCATTTCGACCGTGCCGCGTTCAACCCCGCCGGTTACGAGAGCGGGAAGGATTTGGAGGACGCTGTATGGGAACGGTGCAGTTTCCTCCCCCCTGTGGGGAGGGTTAGGGAGGGGGGCGCGCAGCAAGGGCGATGTTGGCGTATTATGAATCGCGCTTTCGGCAAGAATGCTCTCAATCTTGTGACATTGCTCTGGCCCGGTTCCCCCCTCCCTAACCAGCCGAGACAGCCTTGATGCCTTCGCATCAAGCCCCGCGAGGGGGAGGGGACTTGTGCGGTTCACTACCGCTAACACCGTTTCCGCTGCGCGTTCCGACGGTACGAACTGGTCTTGCCCTAGCCACCCTGCCGTTGCGGCGAGTTCGGCGATTTGGGTTTGGCGGGCTGTTTCGTCGCTTAGCAAAACGCCGAGAGCCTCCGCGAGTTTTACTGCTGTGCAGTTTTCCTGAATAAATTCGGGCACAACCAGTTTGTTGTGCATGATGTTGACGAGGTTTGCGTAAGGCGTGCGGATAAAGTGGCGATAGAGCAGCGCGGTGAGGGCGTTGACTTTATAGGCGATGACGGCGGGTAATCGCGCCAGCGCGAGTTCCAGCGCGACCGTGCCGGAACAGGCGAGAGCGGCGCGCGAGGCGGCGAAGGCATCATATTTTGCGCGTTCGCCTTCGACGATATGCGCGGTGATGTTCCATTGCGCGACTTCGGCGGCGACGCGGTCTTTCAAATGCGGAACGGTCGGTACGACGATTTGCAAATTCGGATGTTGCGCGTGGAGCCGTTGCACAACCTCGCGGAAAATGGGCAAGAGATGCGTGACTTCACCTGTTCTGCTGCCGGGTAAAACGGTTAGCAGGGGAGTGTCAGGCGCGATATTGCGCGTGGAACGGAATATCGCGTTGCTGCCTTTTGCGGCATCGCCTTCGACAATCGAATGACCGACGAAAGTGCAATCCAGCCCTGCGCGCGTGAAATAAGGCGGCTCGAACGGCAGGACGGCGAGCAAATGGTCGAGGAATTTTGCGATTTTTTTGGCGCGACCCGGACGCCACGCCCATACCGTCGGCGCGACATAGTGGATGAGGGGGATTGTCGCGTGCGATTGTTTCTTGACGCGCTTCGCTACCCGGAAACAAAAATCGGGAGAGTCGATTGTAATTAATGCAGCCGGATTGGCTCGCACGACTTCCTGCGCGGTTTGGTTGATGCGTTTCAGCAGACGCGGAATGTGGCGCAGGACTTCGACGACGCCGAAATGCATCAGCTCGGTATGGGGAAAGAAAAGATCGAGGCCTTCGGCCAGCATTTGCGGCCCGCCGATGCCGACAAATTTTACCTCGCCGTTCAGCTTGGCCCGCAAGGCGCGCATCAATCGCGCGCCGAGAATATCACCCGAAGCCTCGCCCGCGATCAGGAAGAAGGTGGGCATAGTCATCGGCTTTAGTAGCCGATGGCGATGCGTTCCACCAATTGCTTGACCGTGGGGATGAAGCCGTTGGCGTAATAGGGGTCTTGGGCAAAGCGATAGGCGTTGTGGCCCGAGAACATCAGCGAGTGGTCGATGTCGCCGTCGTGGCTGATATTTTGCAGCGTTTTCTGGATGCAGAAAGAACGCGGATCGGCCATATGTCCCGTCGTGCCTTTTTCGTTTTGCGACCAGTTCGAGAAACGGCAGGCCGACAAACAACCCATACAATTGATCTGATCGGTTGAAATTTCTTTGGCGGTTTCGGGGGTGACGAAAACCATTGTGCTGTCGGGTGTGCGCAATGCTTTGGTAAAACCTTTGGCGATCCATTCTTTGACATGCGCGGCGTCATGCGCGGTCAGAAATACAGGTTTGCCGACGACACCGGCCTGGAAGCTTTCGGTATGATCGCCGAGCGGTTCGATGGAATAGGCGACCTGACGTTCGGCGCGATCTTTTAAATCTTGCAGGAACGCATTTTCGACGGCTGAGGAATAGAATCCTGTCGGCGAAAATTTGTTCAGATAGACATCGCCTTCTTTCAGCGTCAGAAGCTTTTTCTTCCATGCGGCGGAAATGGGGCTCTCTTGAGTCAGCAAAGGGCGCGTGCCGAACTGGAATGCGATAGGGCCGATTTCGGGGTTGTCGAGCCAGTCTGCCCAATCGGAAATCCACCACACGCCGCCAGCCATAACGATAGGCGTGTTTTGCAATCCGTATTCGTTCATCTGCTTGCGCAGGGCCGCGACGCGCGGCATCGGGTCTTCGGGAACATTCGGATCTTCGCTGTTGGAAAGGCCGTTGTGACCGCCCGCCAGCCACGGATCTTCGTAAACCACGCCGCCCAAATAGTCAGGATGCTTGTGATAAGACCGCAACCACAAAGCGCGGAACGCGCGCGCCGAAGAAACGATAGGATAATAAAACACGCCGTGCTTGACGGCGATTTCCGCCACCTTATAAGGCATGCCCGCGCCGCAGGTGACGCCGTGAACCAATCCTTTGGCACCCGCTAAAACGCCTTCAAGAATATGTTCAGCGCCGCCCATTTCCCACAGGACGTTCATGTGCAGACGGCCTTTGCCGCCCGCGATGTCGTGCGCGCGTTGAGCTTGCGTGATGCCGCCCAGAATGCCGAACGCGATTAATTCGTGATGCCGTTCCTGCCGTGTTTTGCCTTTATATATTTGCGGTAGCACGCGGCCTTGTTCGTCATAGCTGTCGGCATTGACGCCGGAAAAAGTGCCGATGCCGCCAGCAGCAGCCCACGCGCCGGAGCTTTCGCCGGTGGATACAGAAATACCTTTGCCGCCCTCGACGAGGGGCAGCACTTCGCGGCCGGACATAACCAGACTTTGTAACGCCTTCACAAGCAATTCCTCAATGTGTGGATGAACCCCGACTATAGTGGGGACTGAAGCTTATGCAAAGAAAATCTCATAAAAGTCTGTCTAGGCGAATCGGATGAAATCGTATAAAAATCAACCTGATGAACCAGCGTATTCCAGAACAGCTCGACAAAATCCTCGCCTTGGCCGACTCCAGCCACGACGGAGAGGCCGTTGTTGCGGTGCGTAAAGCCCGGCAAATGCTCAACCGTGACGGGCTTAGCTTTGGCGATCTGGCCCGGGCCGCCGCCGCGCGGCATGCTAAATCATCCGGCCTTTTGTCGCGTTTGTCGAAGCAACCCGATCATCTGGAAACCCAAATCCACCATTTGCGCCAGCAATTAGAAGATCTGCGCGCCCAGATGCAGACGCAGGATTTACAGGTCGGCTTCTGGCGGCGTCGCGCGCTCGATCTGGAACAAAACGCCCTTCGTGCTCAGGGTGAATCCGAAAAATGGAAAAAGCTGGCCAGCGAGACGGCGGATCATTTGTGGGATATGGGGAAGAGTATTGGGGATGAAGAGTTGGCGTTCGGCAAGCCGGAGTGATTTCCCTCGCCCCCAAGTGGGGGAGCGGGCGCAAAAACTTAGGTTTATTTTGTTCTTCGCAAAATAAGCCTTAGTTTTTGCGGGTGAGGGGGTGACATCGAGAGTAAGCCCGGCATTTCATCTGGAATTCTTACGGTGACCAATCCCTCACCCGTCTCGCGCAAGAGCGCGAGCCACGCTCTCCCGCGATGCGGGAGAGGGAAGATTCTATTCCATCACAATTTTATCAATCGGTTTGGTTGTCGCCACTTCGGGGCCCCACGACTCTTTGAGCAGCTCGAGATTTTTGCGCATGTTTTTGACGCGCAGTTCGGCTTGCGACAGAGTGAGCGTCGCGAGTGCTTGCGGTATTGCATAAACGATCAATTGCCCGATGGCGGCCGCGCCGAGAATAATCATCCAGCTATCGGGGGTGGTCAGGATATGAACCGTGTTTGGCATCGTCTGGCCCTTGCTCCACAAATCGATGATGAAGGGAACCAGCCCGGCGAAATTCATCGCGCCCACCGACACCGCGCCCGATTTTTGCGGGTCGCTATCGGTCGCGAAGGCGACATAGGTGGGGATTAATCCCGCCAGAAGCAATATTACGGTCGGCATCATGAACGGCATCGCAAAGCAAAGAACGATGATCGCCGTAATGACGCCCATCTTGCCCGATTTTTTCTTGGGTTTTTTTCCGGGTTCTGCTTTTGCTTCTGCCTTTGCCATGTCGCCTTACACCGTAATGGGCCGCGCGGAGGGAGGAATGTCGGTTGCCGAAGCCGACGGAACCGAACTGCGCTTGTTCACAGAAACCTGAGCAGGGGGCGGCGTGGCGTCTTCGTTGCGAACGATCTTCTCGCCGCGCAGTAGGGCGCGGACTTCTTCGCCCGACAGCGTTTCGAATTCCAGCAACGCTTTGGCGATTGTATGCAGATCGCCGGTGCGTTCGGTCAAAATACGGCGCGCGGCTGTTTCGCCTCCTTCGATCAGGCGACGAACTTCCTGGTCGATCAGTTCCGCCGTCGCTTCCGAAATATTTTTCTCCTGGCCGATAGAATGGCCAAGGAAAATTTCCTGATCGTTGGAACCATAACGCACGCGCCCCAATTTATCGGACATGCCGGCTTCCGTTACCATACGGCGCGCGATATTGGTCGCGTTTTGAATGTCGCTGCTGGCGCCGGTCGTGACGTTTTCCGCGCCGAAGATTAATTCTTCGGCGATGCGTCCGCCGAAAGCGATGGCAAGGCGCGATTCAAGCTCTGTCTTTGTGACAGACAGTTTGTCGCGTTCCGGCAGGGAGAACGTCACGCCCAACGCACGACCGCGTGGAATGATCGTGACTTTATGCAGAGGGTCGGCCTGCGGCACGTTTAAAATGACCAGCGCATGTCCGGCTTCATGATAAGCGGTCAGTTTCTTTTCGTCGTCGGTCATCGCCATTGAGCGGCGTTCCGCGCCCATCATGACTTTGTCTTTGGCTTCTTCAAGTTCCTTCATGCCGACGGCGGTTTTATTGGCGCGTGCGGCAAGCAGGGCCGCTTCGTTGACGAGGTTCGCCAGATCCGCGCCCGAAAAGCCCGGCGTGCCGCGCGCGATCACGCGCGGATCGACATCGGCGGCAAGCGGTACTTTACGCATATGGACTTTGATGATTTTCTCGCGCCCCAGAATGTCGGGATTGGGCACGATCACTTGGCGGTCGAAACGGCCCGGACGCAGTAAGGCCGGATCGAGAACGTCGGGACGGTTGGTCGCCGCGATCAGGATGACGCCTTCATTGGCTTCGAATCCGTCCATTTCGACGAGTAATTGATTGAGGGTTTGTTCGCGTTCGTCGTTGCCGCCGCCCAGACCCGCGCCGCGATGCCGACCGACGGCGTCGATTTCGTCGATGAAGATGATGCAGGGCGCGTTTTTCTTGCCTTGTTCGAACATGTCGCGCACACGGCTCGCGCCCACGCCCACGAACATTTCAACGAAGTCGGAACCGGAAATGGTGAAGAACGGCACATTGGCTTCGCCCGCCACCGCCCGCGCCGTCAGCGTTTTGCCGGTACCCGGAGGGCCGATCAGCAAAACGCCTTTGGGAATTTTGCCGCCCAGTTTTTGGAATTTTTGCGGGTCTTTCAGGAAATCGACGACTTCCTGCAATTCCTGTTTGGCTTCGTCGATGCCTGCGACATCGTCGAACGTGATCTTGCCGGTTTTTTCATTCAGCAAACGCGCGCGGCTGCGGCCAAAGCCCATTGCGCGGCCGCTGCCCGATTGCATTTGGCGCATAAAGAAAAGCCACGCGGCTACCAGCACGACGATGGGGCCGAAATTCATCAAAAGCCCTACGAGAGTCATCGAGTCATGCTCTTCCGGCTGCGCGACGATCTTGACGTTTTTGGAGAGCAGCTTATCGGTCACCGGCGCATCGTTGGGCAGGTAGGTCGAGAAAGCGACGCCGCCCTCGGTCAAATGACCCGTGACGACAGGGCCGCGAATGGAAACGTCGGCAACTTTTCCTTCATCGACGCGCGCCATAAAATCGCTGAACGGCATCATGTTGGGAGCCGCAGCGCCGCCGCCGGTTTGGAACATATTGAACATCATCGCGAGCAAGGCCGCGATAACGACCAGAAGCACGATATTTTTGGCGAGAGGGTTATTCATGAAAATGCCTGACTGGTTGGGAGCGATCTCTGATTATGAAAGAAGGTAGTTAAGGATA
This sequence comes from Alphaproteobacteria bacterium, assembly GCA_049697595.1. GTDB lineage: Bacteria > Pseudomonadota > Alphaproteobacteria > UBA9219 > UBA9219 > CAIXLI01. The sequence continues at coordinate 1,242 of JBAVWC010000062.1, read as the reverse complement.
TGGTAAAAAACTGGCGAATTTCAACTGGCTACGACGCTTTAACAATAGCTTATTCGCCCGCCGCCGTTAACCGATTTTTGACGATTATTTGGGTATAATATCAGCATGTTGGCAGATACACCCAGTGATTTGGCCCGGCAGCTTCAAAATTACCGCCTGACGACGGCGGAGATCATATACGGCATGCCCGACCATCCCCGGCTTTTGCAAAGCTATATCTGGCAGGAACTCGACATCGCGCCACGCTTCCCGGTTCTGCACAAATTCCTGCGTTTTTGGGAAACCAAGCTGGAAGGCAAACTCTATATCGTCAAAGTCGCGCATGAAGAGCTGATTAAGCCCGGCGAATTTACTTATTGCGGCGGCGAGTTTGTGCTGCATTAAATCTGGTTAAAATCAGGATATTTCCCGTAATGCGGGCAGGAAATGCGCGCTCGTTGCCTTTCCATATCTCTGTGCAAATTTACATCGTGAAACTAATTCTGCGCTTCCCAAATTCATGTTTTCTATGTACAACCCTCCTTGTCCGAGCCGCTCTTTTAGGAAATGATTCTCACGAGGCGGCCTTTCCGACATAAAAGAATTGCAAAAGCGTCATTAGGGATAGACGACCAATTTTTGTAACTTATCAAAACCACAGGGAGCATTAATACATGACCGCATCGCTAGCCGGTAAATCTATCGCCATTCTCGCCGCCAACGGCTTTGATGAAAATCAGATGACTGAAATTCAACGCGCTTTGACGACGGTGAAGGCCAAGTTCAAGACCGTTGCTCCCGAAAATGGTGTCGTGAATGGTTGGCAGAAAGATCATTGGGGGCATTATTTCCCGGTCGATGTGCAAATCGGCGAAGCGCTGGGTTCGGATTTCGATTTCCTCGTTATTCCCGGTGGCGACCGCGCGATGGCCAAGCTTAAAACCAATCCGCACACGCGCCGCATCGTTAATCACTTTCTGGAAGCGGGCAAGCCTATCGCCGCGATTGGCGCGGGCGTTTCATTGCTGGCTTTGTCGCCCAAGGTTGTCGGCATTACCGTCGCCGCTCCTGCCGAAATGCAGGAAGAATTACAAACCGCAGGCGCCGAGATCAGTGAAGAAGCCCAGGAAGTCAGCGGCGTGGTTTTAACGGCCAATGGCAGCGGCGAAGATAACAAAGCCTGGGTTGCACAGGCCCTGACGCTGTTCAGCGAAGCCGAGCTTGATTTGCAGGCGGCGTAAAAGATTTCCCTCTCCCATAGGG
>JBAVWC010000061.1:0-13679 GCA_049697595.1 Alphaproteobacteria bacterium | reverse complement strand
CTTTACTATCGGCCAACTTTACGAACTGACATCGACAGCGGGCAACGAAATAGATGCCGTCAAGGTCGCAACCATTAAGCAAAAAACGCTGCAAGCCATACAGCAACTGGAATCGGAATACGCCGCCCTTAAAAAAACCCCTATAACCGCACACATTTCACCGTATGAGTTAAATAAAATCGACGAGCTTATGGGCGGTTACATCAGTTACGCTCGCGGTGTTGTCAAGATCGTTGAGGTAGATCCCGCCACGGCAATGTCCTGGATGACGCAGACCGTACACCAGTTCACCAATCTTGATGCAGAACTCAATAGGGTGAGTCAAGCGCTCGTCATAGATAAAGAAGCGCAACTCACCGAGTTAGTGGCCATGATGCGGCTAGGACGCTATATGTTCGCCATAATCATTATAGTGGCATGCATCGGTATTGTTTCCCTGATCGTTATTTTGCGGCGTTATGTCACAAAACTGGATGCGCTCAATGTATCCATGACAACTATGCTGGATAGTCTCGGCCAAGGCCTGCTTTTTTTCGATGCGCAAGGGCGATGCTCCCCTACCTATTCGAAGGCATGCCTCGACATCCTTCAAACCGATCCGGCCAACAGGCATGTCGCCGATGTGCTCAATCTTCCGGCAACCAAACGCAGCACATTTCAAGCCAGCATCGACATGATCTTCAAGGGAAAAATGGCTTTGGGATTCAGCGAATTCATTCCCCTGGCTCCGAAATCATACGCCAACACCGACGGTCTTTCCGTTGATCTGGATTATCGCCCCATATGGAACGCAAATGGCTCTTTGGAAAGTATTCTGCTGGTTGCGACGGATCACACGAAAGAAAAAGAAGCTCAGAATATTATTAAAGAAAATGAGATAGCGGCGGCACGCATTATGCGTATTTTCCACAGTCGCAATGATTTTATTCGTTTCGTCAAAAGCTTCGATTCTTTTCTCGTCAATGCCGATGCGCTGGAGCCCAAGCAACTTCTGCGCGACGTGCACACCTTGAAGGGCATCGCCGATACGTTCCGTCTTGTTAAATTGGCGCAGGCGCTGCACGCCACAGAATCCGATCTGGCTCAAGCGCAAGACCCCGGCGCTATTATCGACGCCCATCGCACGGCATTGAAGTCGGCAATGGAAGAAGGCTTAACCACAGCGCGAGAAATTTTAGGCGATTCATTTTTATCGTCGGGCAGAGTTTACTCATTTCCAGAAAGCCAGTTGATCGCCTTTGCCGAGCGCATTCGCCAGTCATGCGCGGCCGGGGCCACTGACCAGCTCCACCAGGCCTATATGCAAGAATTGGTGGCCGTGCCCTTGTGGCAATTGCTGAAAGAGTTCGCCATAACATTGCAGGAACTGGGTGATCGTTTCGGCAAGCTTATTCATCCCTGTTCTTTTGTCGGCGTGAATTTATCCGTTTCACCCGACCCCTATAATGATCTTCTGGCGTCCTTTGCGCACATCGCCCGCAATATAGTCGATCATGGGATTGCTTTCCCCGACGTCCGGCGCGAACGCGGCAAAGACCACGCGGCAACCGTAAGCGTTAAAACGCAGCCCTTTGAACGAAATGGCAGCGATTGGTTTTTCATCGAATTCGAGGATGACGGCGAGGGAATTGACCCAGCGCTTCTGCGCAAAAAATTAACGGCAAGAGGCTTCACCAATCTCGATCAGGTTGATGATCACAGCATCATACAGCATGTTTTTGATGGAGAGGGATCAACCAGAAATGACGCGACCATGCTTTCTGGGCGCAATATCGGTTTGAATGCCGTTAAAGTAGAAGTTGAAAAATTGGGCGGAACCGTTGAAATATTCTCGACCTATGGTCAGGGTTGCCGGTTACGCCTTGAACTTCCGCTTCTGTCCGCGGGTGGCAGGTAGAGTCTGCCCTTACATAAAACATCTCACAATTCACGTTGCTGCTGCAATGCGGCGGGATAAGTGTGCGCTGAAGATAGAAGCGCCGCTCATTGTAAAAATGCCACATGCACGGCTTTTCAAAGAAACAGACTCCATGACGGTTAGACACAACCGCAAATATTTGCATTGATCACAGATGTATGATTCACAAGAAATGCAGGCTCCCTGTGTCAATGCTGGCAAAATCTCCAAAAACAAACGCCGGACTATGTCTTTTCCTGCTAACTCTGGTCTTTGTTGTTGGCTTAAAGCCCGCTTATGCGTGCGATGATCTCTGTGAATCTCTGGAGAAGCGAATACAGGAACGACAAAAACAAATAGCGGCACTTGATGCAGCCGATCCGTATGGAATTCCGGCCAGCTATTATGCTCCCTCAGTCGGCAATCCTCCACCTGCCGCAGCAGTTCCCACGACTGCCTCGCCAAATACAGAAGCTACAGTTCAAGAACTTCAAACGCGGGTTGCCCAACTCGAAGCTGCGCAGGCGAAAGCTGCGACCGAAAATCCGCCTCCATTGACTAACGCGCCACCTCCTCAAGCGATAGCTGCGGCACCGTCTGATTCAACAGCATCTTCCGGCCTCGTAAACAAAGCTTCGTCATTTATGGATTCCGATGCCCCGCTCACTTGGAACGGCGTCACCTTATACGGTACCGTCGACGTTGGCATATCGAACCAGACGCACGGTGCCAGCTATAATCCCTATTTGCCGATGGGGGTTGAAGAAATGCTGCAAAAGAATGCCTCCGGTTCCAAATGGAGCGTGGTGTCGAACGGTATGGAGCAGAGCAAAGTCGGCCTTAAGGGCGAAGAACCCGTTTATAAAGACTCGACTTATGGCAATGTGAATGCCGTGTTCAAGCTCGAGGCTGGCTTCAACCCTGCGTCGGGCGACTTGTCGAATGCTCAGCAAGCCGAAGTCAGTAACAATGGCAATGCAACACTCGCGAGAACAAGCAGCTACGGCGACTCTAGCCGTGATGGACAGGCTTTCGAAGGGGCGGCTTACGGCGGTCTGAGCAACGAGACTTTTGGAACGCTAACCTTTGGTCGTCAGACAACAGCCTTGGCCGACAACATTCTTGCTTATGATCCCCAGTCTCCATCTTATGCGTTTTCGCCGATCGAATGGTCGTGGTCCGTTGCAGGGGGTGGGGATACCGAAGACTCGCGCTATGACGACTCGTTGAAATACAACGTTGCCTATGGGCCGCTTCGCTTTGCCGGTATTTACCAGTTTGCCGGAAACACCAACCCTTACGGTGGCGATGATGCCTATCAAGGGGACGTCGGAGCCGATTATGAGGGGCTGTCATTGGATGCACTGGTCGGCGTCAAGCACGATGCTATCAACACAAGCCCGAACACGACTGCCACAGCGGCGGCTGGCAATCTGGACGAGTTGAAAGCCACAACTTCCGACAATAATACTTACGCGTTCTTTGCCAAATATGACTTCAAGGATGCTGGCATTGATCTTCTTCAGCCGGTTAAGGTATTCTTTGGGTATGAGCATGACCGCCTGTCGAATGCCGACACCCCCGTATCCCTCAACGCAACATCCTTGGGTGGCTATCAGTATTTCTCGATCACCAACACAGCCTACACGATCAACGAAAAACTTAACGTCGTGTGGGGCGGTATACACTATGCCTTAACACCTAAGTTGACCCTCAGCGCTGCGGATTACGAGTACATGCAGAACAACTTCTCCGGCGTGAGCAATAATGCCACTTGTATAGCGACAGCGCTCACTTCCTGCGCGGGAACGCAGAACTACTCTTCGCTGGTTGCCGATTATCAGTTGACCAAGAAAATTGATGCTTACGCGGGCGCCATGTATTCCCATGTCTATGACGGTATGGCTGTTGGCTATCTGCACAACAACACCCTCTCGACGACAACAGGCTTGCGCCTCAAGTTCTAAGTTATCCCTGATTCAATCCCAGATAAGTTCTGGCGGCATGCACGACTGCGGCTTTCATGGCGGGGGCGTGATTTGGATCGTCTTCGTTGCGGTCTTTCAGTACGTATATGGGGTAGTGCCGCAGGGTTTCATCGCGGGTGGCAAGGAATTGCAACGCGGCCCAGCTACCCGCCTTGGTTTCGTGATAAAAGAGATCGAGGACTTCTTTCAATCCATCCGTGACAATGTTGCAGTGATCTTTGTGATCGAACTGGAGTATGGGAAGGACGGTTTTGCCTTTGTGCGTCATTCCCAAAATCTCGCCTCTATCGATCCGGATTTGCAGATTTTCTGCGTTGGTGTTCAATATAGAGGCCGCTTCTTTCAGGCTATAGGTGCCGCCAGCGTCATCCAGTAGGCTGAGGCTCACCACCTTAAACTGTTCTGATATATCGACATTTTTGTCGGCTGGCAATGAATCGGACATAAAACAAACTCCCTATATGAATATGAGATAATCCTATGCTTTTTCTCACACCCAATCAATAGTTTCAGAGGATAATCTGAATTCACGCACAAAAAACCTCTAATTCATTGCCATTTTTTTCCCTCGCGCCTAAATTCGCGAGAGCATTCCTCTCAACCCGCCATTTAGGTTCTTTTCATGTCTGACACACAATATGATCTCATCGTTATCGGTTCCGGCCCCGGCGGTTATGTCGCGGCTATTCGCGCGGCGCAATTGGGGTTGAAAACGGCGTGCGTGGAAATGAACCCGACATTGGGAGGCACCTGCCTGAATGTCGGCTGCATTCCGTCCAAAGCCTTGCTGGTCAGTTCCGAGAAATATGCGGACGCACTGCACGGCCTAGCAGCCCACGGCGTGCGCGTCGAAAGGGTCGGCTATGACCTGCCCACAATGATGGGCCACAAGGACAAAGTCGTCAAAGACAATACCGCCGGTATCGAATATCTGTTCCGCAAAAACAAGATCGACTGGCTGAAGGGCAGGGGCAAGATCATAGCATCCGGACAGGTTGCGGTTGCGAGCCCATCGGGAACACAAACCTACACGACAAAAAATATCCTGATCGCCACAGGTTCGGAAAGCATGCCTTTGCCCGGTATCACGGTCGATGAAAAACGCATCGTGACTTCGACAGGCGCATTGTCCTTGTCGCCCGCGCCCAAGACAATGGTCGTCATAGGCGGCGGCGTTATCGGCCTTGAACTCGGTTCGGTCTGGCAGCGGTTGGGGACACAGGTGACAGTGGTCGAATTCGTCGACCGTATTTTGCCGACAATGGACGGCGAAGTTTCCAAAGTGATGCAGAAGAGCCTCGAGAAACAAGGCATGAAATTCAAGCTCGGCTCCAAAGTCACCTCTGCCGTCAATGACGGCGCACAAGTATCTTTGGTCGTCGAACAAGCCGCCGGAGGCAGCGGAGAAAAACTGCAAGCCGATGTCGTTCTCGTCGCAGTCGGTCGTCGTCCTTATACCGAAGGGTTAGGGCTGGAAAGCGCAGGCGTGAAGCTCGACGACCGCAAGCGTGTAGCAGTCGATAACCATTTCCGCACCAATGTGCCGGGTATCTATGCAATCGGCGATGTCATCGTCGGCCCGATGCTCGCGCACAAGGCCGAAGACGAAGGCGTCGTCTGCGCCGAAATCCTCGCAGGCCAATCAGGCCACATCAATTACGATGCCATTCCCGGCGTCGTCTACACCTGGCCCGAAGCCGCCTCGGTCGGCAAGAGCGAAGAAGAATTGAAAAAAGCCGGCGTGCAATACAAAACCGGCAAATTCCCGTTCTCCGCCAACGGCCGCGCGCGCGCGATGAATGAAACCGAAGGCTTCGTAAAAATCCTTGCCGACGCGAAAACCGACCGAGTCCTCGGCGCGCATATCGTCGGCGCCGACGCCGGAACGATTATCGCCGAACTGGCAATGGCAATCGAATTCGGCGCCAGCAGCGAAGACATCGCCCGCACCTGCCACGCCCACCCCACGCTCAACGAATGCGTCAAGGAAGCAGCGCTGGCAGTGGACGGAAGGCCGATCCATATCTAAAGGCCGTTAACCTTATTCAGATCAAAGAGATGCCAAAAGCCCTGCTTTTGGCACTTTGGCATGCGTGAAACTATTGTTTTCTTTGTGCTATAAGGGTGTTCTTTGCAAAACTCGCCCCGGAAGAATTTTTTTAAGGCATTGTTACGGATTTAAAAAATGGGATTTTTTAAAATTGATCAGAGCACCAAAGAGAAAATCCAAGTTTGGGATTGGGCAGATGCGATCAAGACATCGCAGGTGTTTGCGATCAATCTTGATACCCTTGGAAGAAATTATGGAACATCGAGGGTGGGCCTCGATATCGCTTGTCACGTCGCGCGACAGCAGGGAACCGAACCGCTGTTTATCAATTATGATCGAGAAACGATAGGGAGTTTTCTGTACTATTTTCCGCAGGAATTGCTTGTTTCAATCAATCAATTATTTTCTCTTAGCGAGCTTTCTGGCCCACGAGATCGCCTTCTGACAATCGGCGCAAATTCTTATCAGAGGAATATGCTGATAGAAGAATGTGATATAGTCCTTAACCCTTGTTTCAATCCGATCAAAGAATGGATTTCCTTAGAGGAGTATCCTGAACGGCAAGTGAGGCTGGATTATACCTGCACACCGTCACGTATGCGTCCGGATATTGTGCAGGCAGAATTATTCTCCCAACAATCCGGTCATTCAAAAATAATAGCTGCCTATATTCGTGCCGAACCTTATGAAGGATCTGTAGACAGGCTTTTGTTGAAATTTAAAAAATTACACGAAAAACATAATTGCACATTTCTTGTCAGTACGGGGCCTGCTACAAGCCCGGAGTTGGCATGGAAAATAGAATTATTCCTTGCTTCGCTGCCGGGGTCGGAATTCTATCGTTTCAATAACCCCATTATATCGGCCTCCTTTTGAAGATTATCTGAAGCGTGCGCATGCCATTGTCGTTATGGATGATACCGTTTCAAGCCTTTCAGATGCCGTGGCCAAGGGCAAGCCCGTCTTTGTCCAGTCATCAACATTCCACAGAGGGTGGAGCTTGCCCCACGGATATAGCGATCTGGACGAAAATCATATCCTCCAGCTTGCCCTTATGAAGCAAGGCCGTCTCAAGCTCTTTACCGAAAAAAACCTGATGTCCGACTGGCGTCCGGCCTATATCGACGAATGGAAAAAGATCGCGGATACGATCACGGGCCTTATGCTGGCGCGCAAGCTGGCTATTCAGGCATCACCCCAAACGTCACTTCCCCGCCCGCTTCTTTAACGGCGCATCTTCGCCCAACAAACTATCGGCAGCCTGCCGCGCGGCATCGGTTACTTGTGCCCCCGCCAGCATGCGGGCGATTTCTTCGCGCCTTGCTGCTTTGTCCAGAACTTCGACTTCTGTAATCGTTTGCTTGCCCGCAACGCGTTTGGCGACGCGCAAATGGTGGTTTCCTCGCGCAGCGACTTGGGGGCTGTGGGTGACGACCAGAATTTGCACGTTTTCGGCCAGATGAGCCAAACGCTCGCCGACGGCTGATGCCACCGCGCCGCCGATACCTGTATCGACTTCGTCAAAGACCAGAACCGGCACGGGGTCTGCCGCGGCGAGAACCGTTTTCAACGCCAGCATAAAACGCGCCAGTTCGCCGCCGGATGCAATTTTCTGCAAAGGCCCTGGCGGCGTGCCCGGATTGGTCGTGGCGAGGAACGTGACGCGGTCCGCGCCTGTTTCTCCCCATTGTTCTTCGGGCAGGGGCGCGACCTCGATCATGAATTTGGCGCGTTCCAGTTTGAGCGGCGGCAATTCCTTGCCGATTTCTTTTTCCAGTTTCTCGGCTGCGCGTTTGCGTTTCGCGCTTAATTCTTCGGCGAGTTTCACATATGCATGCCGCGCTTTCGCCGCCAGTTCGGCAAGTTTGGCGATTTGGCCGCCTTCGTCGGTCAGCAATGCCAGCCGCGTAGATAAATCGCGCAGCGTCTCGGGTAACAGGTCAACTTGAACATTATGCTTGCGTGCGGCAGCACGCAGCGCAAACAGCCGTTCTTCGATACGTTGCAAAGCATCAGGCTCAGCATCCAAAGCCGACAGGAACCGCGCCAATTGCTGGCTCGCCTCGGCAGTTTCGTTCGCGGCGCGGTCGATAGATGCCAGAATATCTGGCAAGCCGGATGCTTTGTCCGACACGCGCGCCACGGATTTTCCCGCTTGCGACAAAGCCGTAATCGCGCCGCGCTCGCCGTCCAATGCCAGCGTCGCCGTATTCAGCGCGTCGAGGATTTTTTCCCGGTGCTGAAGTTGCGTGCGTCGCTGGGCGAGCGCATCGGCCTCGCCCGCTTGCGGCGCGAGTTCTTCCAATTCATGTGCTGCCGCGCGCAAAAAATCTTCTTCGGCTTGCGCACGGTCGCTTGTTTCTTTCGCGCTATTTAACCGCGCGGCGGCATCCTTCCACGCCGCGAACGCCTCGGAAGTCTTCTGCCGCAACGCCTGCAATCCCGCAAACGCATCCAGCAATCCGCGATGCGTCGCCGCATTCAACAGCCCGTGCGTTTCAAACTGCCCGTGGATTTCCAGCAGGCTTTCGCCGAATTGTTTCAACAGGCCGACGCCTATCGGCTGATCGTTGAAAAAGGCGCGGCTTTTGCCGTCTTTGCTAATCACGCGGCGCAGGATGATGGGGTTTTCCGCGCTCAAGCCTTGTTCGTCGGCGAGCGCAAAAACGGCATGATCGTCATCCAATGAAAATTCCGCCGCGACAGAGGCTTGAGCAGCGCCGCTGCGCACCAATCCCGCATCGCTACGCTCGCCCAATGCCAAGCCCAGCGCGTCGAGCAAAATCGATTTCCCCGCGCCGGTTTCGCCCGTGAACACGTTCAATCCGCGCTCAAGCGGCAGGGCCAGCTTTTCAATCAGCACCACATCGTTGATGACGAGGCGAGCAAGCATTGATTGCGCCTATTTCTTCTGTTCCAACACGATGCCTTTGTCTTTCAGCAATTTATAGGCATCCTGATACCAATCGCTGCCGGGGAAATTGTAACCCAGAACGGCGGCGTTTTTCTTCGCCTCGTCGAAAATGCCCAGCGCGATATAGCATTCGACCAAACGTTCCAAAGCTTCGGGCACGTGACTGGTCGTCTGGTATTTGTCGATAACCGTTTTGAATCGGCCAATCGCGGCGATATACAAACCGCGCTTGATGTAATAACGCCCCACTTCCATTTCCGCGCCCGCCAGATGATCGTTGATGAGCGTGATTTTCAGAACGGCGTCTTTGGCATACTCGCTGTCGGGGAAACGGCTGATGACTTCCTGCAATCCCTTCAGCGACTCATGCGCAGCGGTCTGGTCGCGCTGCACATCGGATATGCGTTCGTAATTGCTCAAAGCACGCAGGTAATAGGCATAAGCGACATCGGGATTACCCGGATGAAGTTCGATGAACTGATCAAGCGTCTTGATCGCCTCGTCATATTCAAGATTTTCGTAATCGGCATAGGCTTCCATAATCTGCGAGCGCGTCGCCCATTGCGAATAGGGATGCTGGCGTTCGACTTCGGAAAATTCCTTCGCGGCATCCTTGAACTCGCCGCGGCTCATTGCATCGGTGGCTTTTGTATAAAGCGCTTCCACAGGCTCATCAGGCGCGAGGGCGTCTTTATCCTTATCGCCCGCACAGGCGGATAGGGCCGCGATCATCGCGACGGCAAGCAGGAATTTGGGAATGGAAAATGGGTTACGCATGGAATCAGCCGAAAAGGTTGCAACCCTTCGCTTATAGCATGATTGTTTGATGATTAGGCAACAGCCTGTTGAGCAAATTCATCGCCGCTTTCGACGATGCGCCAGGCCGAATCCCGGGTGAATAAAGCGCGCAAAAGGCTGTTATTCAGCGCGTGGCCGCAGCAACTTCCCTCAAAATGGCCGCGAACCTGCATTCCGGCGAGGGCGATGTCGCCGATAGCGTCCAAAACCTTGTGGCGGGCGAATTCGTTGTCATAGCGCAGGCCGTCCTTGTTCAGAACTTCGTCGCCCTTGATGATAATCGCGTTATCCAGCGAGCCGCCGAGGCCCAGCCCCTGTTTCTGCATCTGCTCGACTTCTTCAAAGAAGCCGAAAGTGCGGGCGCGGCTGATTTCGGTCTTGAACGTTGCGGGCGACAACATCACGTCGCAGCTTTGGGTCAGGATAGGCGCGCGGTCGAAATTGATCGTGACGCTGTAACGGGCTGCGTCGTTGGGAGACAGGCGGGCGCGTTTGCCGTTCACTTCGACTTCGACGGGCTCCAGAATTTCAATCTCGCGGCGGGGCGCGTTCTGCGCAACAATGCCCGCGACTTCGAGCAAAAAGACGAATGAGGTCGAGCTGCCGTCCATAACCGGCACTTCGGCGCCGTTGATTTCGATCAGCACGTTATCGACGCCGCAGGCGCTCAAAGCCGCCATAAGATGTTCAATCGTCGCGATCCTGCCGCCGTGATCGTTGCCGATGACGGTGCACATGCGCGTATCGACGACGTTATCCCAACGCGCCGCAATCGTGCGCGCGCCGTTAACCAGATCAGTACGGACAAAAACGATGCCAGAATTTTCAGGTGCGGGGTTCAGGCGCAGCGTCACGCATTCGCCGGAATGCACGCCAATGCCCGAACATTCGACCGTTTTGGCCAGAGTCTTCTGCATCGCAGGACGGGCCAGCCCAAGCATGGACGGCGCGAGTTGCACGACAGAATTCAAAGTTTGGGGCATCGCATTGTATGACATAAAACGTACTCGTCCTGAGGAACCGGGAGTAAAGACTGAATCACTACCCTATTGTTTTATCCCTGACTGCAGTGCGGCAAAAGACAAGCATTCTTACGGTTTGTTACAGGGGCAACATATTGATATTAATATATTATTTATGGCACTCGTAGGTTCATGAGGTCTTGGCTTTTTCATCCCTCAAACGTTTCCGGTTTAGTAGTAAGGGAATTATCCCAATACCGATCCCGCCAATGCCAACAATATTGGTCGTCAGGTCAAAGGTGGGCACGCTATAGGCGGCAATAAAGAAGAGGAATGCCGAGCTGACAATCGGCCACAAAACCAGAAACAAAAATCCATAGGCCGAGCGAGCCCCGTGTTTCCGTGAACCCCAGGCGCAAGCCAGCCCCGCCAGCCCATAATAGAACGCCACCTGAAACCCAATCGCATTAACCGAGTCCTTGATAATCAAATTAACCGTCGGAAATGACGAGGCGAGGAACAAAAACAAAGTTCCAAACCCCGCAATAACGGCAGTCGCAACCCACGGCGTCTGCCAGGATTTGTGCAGGATGCTGTAGCGCGGGTGCAGAACGCTGTCTCTGCTTTTGGCATACATCGTGCGCGTGAATTGCAAGATAGAGGTTTCAAGAGTGCCGATAGAACTCAGCATCACAGCGATAACAGCCATATAGCTCCACGGCTTCGGAAACAGTTTTTCGGCAATCGCAAACACGATATTGGTGCTCGATTGCTCCATTTCCTGATCGGTCAGAACCAGCAGGCTGACGGCGGCAAACAATATGAACAACAGCAAGACAATAATCATCGCCCCCAAGGCCCCACGCCCCGGTGCGCGGCTGGAATCCTTGGTTTCCTCATTCAAATTGACCGTGACATCCCACCCCCAGAAGAAGAACAGGGATGTCAAAGCACCCGTCGCAAATAATTGCGGCGTGAATTCCGTCGCCGAAAACCACCGCCACGAAAACGGATGCGCCGGTGCTGCCCCAAATTTGATCACGGCGGTAACAACGATCACCGCCAGAATAATAAGCTCAACGCCCGTCATCACGATCTGGGAATAGCTGGTGGGTTTAATGCCCTTCACAACAACCGCGCTTACCGCCAGCAGCCAGCCAGCCGCGACAAACGTGACAACACCCGGATTATCGGCAAGCTGCGGCGCGACCAGCAACAAAGTAGCAGTCGCCGCCGGAATAGTCCCCGACACCATAAACACCGCAGAAGCCACGAGCAAAGCCCACCCGGCAAAGAAACCCAGCACAGGATTAAAGGCGCTTCCCACCCACGCATAAGACGCCCCGGCATTCGGATTCATCCGGTTCAAATGCATATAGGAAAAAGTCACTCCGAACATAATCAGCCCGCAATAAAGCAAACTCGCCGGAGCCAAAACACCCACAGCCGCGACCAAAGTCGACATCGTCGCCGCAATGCTGAAAGCCGGTGCCGTTCCCGCCACGCCCATAATGACGGACTCGCTGGTGCTGAGTGAGTTTTCTTTGAGGCGATTACTTTGAGACATAATTGCTTCGGAGGTATGAGGGAATGAACCGCCCTTAATTTATCGCAGTGGGCGCGATTCGCAATTCTATCCTCTCGCCACTAAAAAAAATCGTCATTCCCGCGCTTCCAAATTCAACGCCGCCGCCAGCAGGGTCTTCGTATATTCCTCCTGCGGATGGGCGAATATCTGCGCCGCATCCCCTTGTTCGACCATTTTCCCGTTTTTCATCACCACAACCCGGTGCGCAAGGGCGCGGATAACCCGCAAATCGTGGCTGATGAACATGAAAGCCAGATCGTGATTCCGTTGCAAATCGCGCAGCAATTCCACAATCTGTGCCTGCACCGACATATCGAGCGCCGATGTCGGCTCGTCCAGCACAATAAATTTCGGCTGCAAAATAACGGCGCGGGCAATCGAAATACGCTGCCGCTGCCCGCCGGAAAATTCATGCGGATAGCGGTGCCGCGTTTCGGGGTCGAGGCCGACCTCCTTCAACGCCGCGATAATACGTAGTTCCCGTTCGGCTCTGTTCGCACAAATTTTGTTGAGATCCAAACCCTCAGCAATAATATCCCCCGCCGTCATGCGCGGGCTCAGGCTGCCAAAGGGGTCCTGAAACACAATCTGCATCGACCTACGCAATGCGCGCATCTCCCCGCGCGGCAATTCCATAATCGATTGCCCCAAAAACACCACGCGCCCCTGCGATTTAAGCAGGCGCAGAATCCCCAGCCCCAAAGTCGTCTTGCCCGACCCGGATTCCCCGACAATGCCCAGCGTCTCGCCCGCGCGTACCGTCAGCGAAACACCGTCCACCGCACGCACGTAATCGACAGTGCGGCTGAACAAGCCCTTGCGAATGGGGAAATAAACTTTGAAATCCTCGACATTTAGAATTTCCGCCGCATCGCCCTTGATCGGCAAAGCCTCACCCTTCGGCTCCGCCGCCAGCAGCATTTTCGTATAGGCGTGTTGCGGGTGCGCGAATAATTGTGCAACAGGCGCTTGCTCGACGAGCTCGCCGTGCTGCATAACGCAGACTTTATCCGCCGTTTTGCGCACAATACCCAGATCATGCGTAATCAGCAGCAACGCCATACCCAGCCGCTTCTGCAAATCTTTCAGCAATGTCAGAATCTGCGCCTGAATAGTCACATCCAGCGCAGTAGTCGGTTCATCGGCAATCAGCAACGCAGGATCGTTGGCGAGAGCCATAGCAATCATCACGCGCTGCCGCTGCCCGCCCGACAGTTCATGCGGATACGCACCCAAGCGATTTTCCGGATCGGGCAGGGCGACCAAATACAGCAATTCTATAATCCGCGCACGTGCTTGTCGCGCATTCATGTTCTTGTGCAAGAACAAAACCTCGCCGATCTGCCTGCCGATTGTGTGCAGCGGGTTCAGCGACGTCATCGGCTCCTGAAAAATCATGCCGATGCGGTTGCCGCGAATGGTTTGTAGGGTTTTTTCCGAGGCCGAAAGACTCCCCCGCCCCTCGCGGGCGGGGGTAGGGGG
>JBAVWC010000060.1:0-11056 GCA_049697595.1 Alphaproteobacteria bacterium | reverse complement strand
TGCCATAACCCGCAACATAAGTAATGACGATGCCGTTGGTCAGACGCGACGGCACAGGCCAGACGGAACCTAATCGCAAGGCAATGCGCCCCGGCTCGCGCACCGTGTCGACGAAATAATTGCTGGTCGGCCATACCGTCGCGGTGTCGGTATTGTCGAAATACTGCACGTTGGTTACGCTTTGCAAAGGCGCGCGCGGCAGGCTGATATAATTGACTTCATCCAGGCCTGTGATCGGGCCTTGGCGCATGCCATTCCACCATTTTTCGGCAACACCCGGCGACAGATCGATTGCCACCCGCCAAGTCTGGGTGATAAAGGCGCGACCTGTGTATTTTTCCGCCCATTGCCGCGCGCCGGTGATGAGATATGTCACCAGATTATCATCGACGGTCGTATCGATGCGCGCCTGTTGCAAAGCATCAGCGAGTAGCACCGGCTCGACGGCTGGCGGCGTTACGAGAGAGAATGAGAGCATAAGATAGGTTCGGGGTTCGAGGTTCAGTCGGAAAAAGAGTGGGGTTCAGGAATAATTCCCTGAACCCTCAACCCTTCTTACTGCGTCGGGCCGCTGCGCGGATATCCCGCTATGACGGAGGCCGCGCTATAGGCTCCTGAAGTCGCGCCAGTCGTCGTCATCACCACGGCGAGATAACGCTGACTGCCGATATAGCCGATTTGCTGCACGGTGTTCGCGCCGGCCGAGCTGCTGACCGCTGACAGATTATTCGTGGCATCGAGATCGGTGCCATAAACGCAAGGCACCCAGGTGACGCTGTCAACCGACTGCAGAACAGACGGTGTGTGCGTGCCATCGGTATAGGCGCCGAAGGTTACGCTGATCATCGCGCCGTCAAACCCGCGCAGATCGACGGTGTTGCCAGTTGCCGTGCCATTAACCCGCACGGCGGGAGGAAGGGAGTTAGTTATAAACACATTACGCAAAAGGTCGCGAATAGCCATTGATGTTCTCCTGAAAGTTGGGAATGGAAAGAAGCTGCTAGCCGCTAATCGCTAGCTTGCCGAGAAGCTCAGCAACTTGATCGCTTCGAAATTCACGACATCGCCGCCGGTGCGTTTGGTGCAACGGAACTTGATGAAAGGCGCGCCTGTGTAGGGATCGCGCAGGATGCGCATACCTATGCGATCGACGATCGTGTAGCCTTCCTTGAAGCTGCCGAAGGCGAGCGAGAAGCTGCCCGATGCGACGGCGGGCATATCTTCGCCCAATACCACCGGGAAGCCGAGCAATGTCGCCGGGCTACCTTGTTGCAATCCTGGCTGCCAGATATAGGCTTGCGTGGTGTTTTCCTTGAATTTGCGGATCATATCGGCGACCGCGCGCGGCATAATCCACACGGCGTCGGGATGATATCCGACGCGCAGCGAATGCATCAAGTCAAACAGGCAATCCGCAGGAGCCGTCGACGCGAAAGCGCCCGCCGCACCCGTCGGCACATATTGCAGCACGCCCCACGGACGCGAGTTATCGACAACCGCCTGCGCCGCATAGGTGGTAAAGCCGCGTGGCATGCCGATGCCGTCGCCGACTACAAAGGCGTTGTTTTCGGCGCGCGAGAATTTGGCCGAAACTTTATTGATCAGCCATTCCTCGACATTGATGAAAGCGTCGTCGAGCAATTTCTGCGTCGCTTTGGGTTGGGCGTACAATTCATGCACGGGGATGCGGATGCGGCCCAGCAAGCCTTCGCTGGTATCAGTCGGCACGCCGAGTTCGGAAATCCATTGCGCGACCGGCTCGTTCGTATCGCGCAGCATTTCTACCGCTTCGGTCGAAATAGTCATCACGGTGGATATCTGGCGCATCGGCGTCGTGTCAAATTGGCGCGTGACGATGCGGTCGGCCAGTTCGGGCGGCACCATATAGCCGCCTTCGCTATTGTTGATGACTTCGAGCTGTTTGCTTTGGAAAGAGTCGAGGCCCGCGTCGTTACCCTTGGCGATATATTTCATAAACGCCTGTTTATGCGCGCTATCATGTTCGCCGGTCAAAAATGACGGGCCCGTTTTGGTGGGCCTGCGCATCGATGTTTTGATGCCGGAAATATCGTCTTGCAAACGGTTAATGGATTTATCCATACGTCCCAGTTTGTCGTCATGCAAAACGTCTGCCGTGCCGCGTCGTTCGATTTCGCCGAGGCGCTGGTCGTTGACGCTTTTATATTCTTCGAAAGCCCGGGCCAGCGTTTCGGTGGCCGAGCGTAGTTCGTTAGGTTCGATCATATTTTTCTCCGTTGTTAATGATAGGGGTTAGAAAGGGCAGGAAATTAGGGAGTTAGAAGGGTGCGTGCAGCCTGCCGAAGTCTCTCTGCTGCACTGGAGAACGCAAAGGCGTCGAGGCTTTCTCCCGTCTGCCCCCTTTCTCTCCCTGATCCCCTCTTCTTCACTTCGCTTACACGCGCCGCTTCGTTCGCCGGAAAGGTGACCAGCGATATTTCGAATAAATCGACGTCGGTAAGAATGCGCGCCTTGCGCTTGGCATCGATTTGGCTCGACACCACGCGATAGCCGATCGAAAGACCGGTCAGCGCGCCAAGCTTGAGCAGCTCATACGCCTCGCCGCCTTTTTGCGTACGCAAGGCCAGGCGTCCTTCGACCATAAGGCCGCTGGAATCCTCGCGGATGTTTTGCCAGATGCCGATCGGCTGCGTCGGATCGTGCATCCACAAAAGAGCGGGCGTGCGATTCTGCCGCCGCCATTTCGACAAGGTGCGTCCGAACGCGCCTGCCGCGACGATTTCATTCTGCTGATCGAGCTCGCCGAAAACGCTGGCATAACCCGTAAAAATCCCGTCGCCGCCAAGGGCTTTGACCCTTAGCGCGCAGGACATATGTTTAATGTCCATGTTTGCCTTTTTGGTTGGTGAATGAACTTGTAGTCAGGAGTGTTGTCTGATATTTTTTTAGATTAAGAAAATCAACGCTGGATCAGCCATAAACATGAATGCGCCAACGCCCCCAAAACCGCTCCACATCGCGTTTGGCGTAGATAGAAATTATGCCCCCGCAATGGGCGTTACGATTATTTCTGTCGTAGCGAATAATCCGCAGACAGATTTTGTCTTTCATGTTTTTGCGGAATTTTTACCGCCTGAAGATCTGGAAATCATTGAACGGCTTGCTCAACAACTCAAAACGTCCATTAACGTTCATACGCTGCAGCATCAAACACTGTCCTCGATCTATTATAAAAAACTGCCGAATTTTTCGATTTATTACCGGTTGTTTTTATGTGAAATTTTGAAAGATGTGGCGGAGCATGTGCTGTACCTGGATTCCGATATCGTCAGTGTGCGCGCCATTCCCCCTTTTCCTGAATTAGGCGAAGCCGTTATTGCTGTCGTATTGGACGCCGATCAGGAGGATAGGAATACACATATCAATCGCCCGGCCCTCACGCCGTATTTCAATTCGGGCGTCATGTACATAAATGTCCAACGCTGGAACGCAAACAATACGACAAACAAAACACTCGATATTCTGGGCGCGCCCAACACATTCCGTTTTCCCGATCAGGATGCGCTGAACATCGTGCTGGCCGATAAGGTCGTGTGGCTGGATGAAAAGTGGAATAGAATGCGAAACACAGCCTCATCAATCGACGAGCTACCTGCCGATACCGTATTTCTTCATTATGCCGGAGACAAACCCTGGCACGCATGGAGGCCGATATTTCTCGATCCGCCTTTTGCAAAATATTTCGAACGATCCCCGTGGCCTGTGCAGCGTTTGCTGGCGCCCCAGACGCGCAAGAATAAATTGCAATATGCGCGGCACCTTTTCAAACGCGGCCATTTGCCCCAGGCAGTGTTGTGGTATCTCCGGTTTCTGAGCACGCCGAGAAAATCTTCTGGGCAGTAGAAACTGCGCAATCATTTCAGGCTGCCAAGATAGCAGAGTTTTGTTGCGATCTACACATGTTTTCCTTGAGCTTTTGTATTCTGAAACCAAACAATAAACCCGACATTTGGAAATTCGCCTTTATATTCTACCCATTTATTCCTGATTTTTGCCATGACTTGTTTAGGGTCTTGCTCTGCCCAGGGCTGGCGTTCAAAACGTCTAACAAAATCAAAGGCTATAAAGCCATTTTGCAACATCATCGTGATGAGTTTTGTCATACCGGCCCATAATTCCTCAGCCTGTACAACAGTCATTTTTCTGGAATTCAGCCCGAGCGCTTCACTGACTTTGTCTATGATAATCCATAATTGGATATCATCTTCAGGCTTCTGGCTGTAGCTCAGACAATAGGCAAGAAGCTCGTCATATTTTTGCTGATCCATTACTGACCTCCCCCTGCGAACTTTAATTTTCTTATCACAATGTTTGGAATGTTAATATCAATTGTTGGTGGCCCGCTATCACTAGCAGGTCTGTATCCTATAAAACCGCCATCCGGCATATTATAAGCAGTTCCGCCATAGGGAGCGCCATAACCATCTGGCGTGTTAAGTGTTCCGCCTTGCGTAAGATTATTAAACATATTCTGCGCATCCTCGGCATCCCCAGGGAGTTCTCGAATAGTCGGATCTGATCCTGCTTCACCAATCGGTTGCCCATCGGGAGCCAATAAATCCATAAGCCTTTGTGTTACAGCGCCAGCATCTTCAGCTAATGCGCCCGCTCCTTCCTCGACTGCGCCTTCAGCAGCCAAAGCTTCTCCTCCGAGCAGTGCGGTCAGGGCAGTTTCAATTGGATACACTGGTTGAATAGGCGGATCATCGATTGTGCTTGTTCCGCCTGTTTGTGATGTTGTGGAAGAACCGCCGCTTGAACCGCTGCCTCCGCTGCTGGACACACTTGGACTATTGCTATCGGATGAATCGCTGTTGTCGTCCGCGCCACCCGGCCCAAATGTAAATCTGTCTAACTCGTCGTGATTGGGGTTGAATTTGGCGGCAGGTCCGTCCTCGTCGTCGCTGTTGCCGCCGTCGTCATCTTCGTCGCCGCCGGGGACGGGGCCGTATCCTGCGGCTTGGCGTTTTTCGTTGCGGGTCAGGAATCTGGCGTTTTGGATTTTGTTCCATTGGGCTTGTTGTT
Source organism: Alphaproteobacteria bacterium (assembly GCA_049697595.1). Classification (GTDB taxonomy): domain Bacteria; phylum Pseudomonadota; class Alphaproteobacteria; order UBA9219; family UBA9219; genus CAIXLI01. The sequence continues at coordinate 5,992 of JBAVWC010000060.1, read as the reverse complement.
TTTCTGTTAGCGCGCTGATGCCGGTGGGGTCGAAGTCGAGTTCGGGTTGATCGGGGTACATCGGGCAGAGCCAGTGATCGATACCGGCGATGACGCGGGTCAGTTGCGGCAAGATCGTTTCTTCGTAGAACGCCAAGCGCGCTTGTTCGACATTGGCGTAGGTTTGCGCGTCGGGCAAGCCGATGAGTTGGCTTGGCACGCCGAAGGCCAGCGCAATATCTCGCGCGGCGTTGTTGCGGCCTGAGAGCCAGTCCATGTCTTTGGGAGTCAGGCTCATTTCTTGCCAGCTTAGGCCACCTTCGAGAATCAAGGGGCGTCCGGCGTTGCGGTCGCCTTGATAGAGTTGGCCCATTTCTTCGCGCAGTCTTTGCAATTGCTCGTCGGAGAGAGTCGCGGGCCCGCCGTCTTTGGGCGAATAGACCAAAGCGCCGGAGGGGCGCGCGCCTTGATTGAGCAAGGCCTGATTCCAGGCGCCGGATGCGTTGTGCTGATCGATCGATTGCAGCGCGGCTTCCATAGGTGCGAGGCCGTACCAATCGTCGAGCGGGTGGAATTGTTTGAGATGCAAAATGGGCGAGTCGCCGCTGATCGGATCGGCGGCCCAGTTGGTGACCTGGCCGTTGACGTTATATTGATAGCCTTGCGGCAAACCCGCTGGCCCCGGAATAACTTTCATTCGGTCGGGGCGCAGGGCGTAGAGTTCTATTGGTGTTTCATCGTCGTGCGGGCGGATCGCTTCGATATAGGCGTTTCCGTAAATTTGTAAATTCGCATAGACGCTTTCCATAAAGGTAACGCCGTCTTGCAACGGGTTGGGATGTGCGAGCAGATCGAGGAGCGGATGTTGATCGAGTGGATTGCCAGCTTCGTCATACAACACCCACGGCACCGCTGCCGCTGCCGTGGCGATTTGCATGACGCAGCGATAGGCGATGACGTTTTTACGGAATCCTTCCTCGGCGAGATTGCTCATGCGGCGCGGCGTCCATTGCGGCTGACCGACATTACTCCACGCGATCATCGGCCCGGCGCGGGAGGTTTTCATTTGTTCCGGCGCGCGCAGAAATGGTTTCAGGAGATTGGAGAATCTCATGCTGGGTTACCTTTTATGAGGTTGGAGATTACAGAAATCTGATTTTCGGTTCGCCGCGCGAGGTTTCGCTTAGTTCGGTGAGGGCCCAGACCAGCGCATCGACGCGGTCGGGAGATTTTTCCATTTGGCCGTCTGCGGTAAATCTACACATCTGGTCTTCGAGGAGCGAGAGCGCGCCGACGTGGCGGACGCGGCCTTGTTCATATAACGCTGCTACCGGCAGGGCGCGTTCGACTTTGTTGCGCAGGGCGCGGACGGGTTTGAAGAGGACTTGCGGCGCTTTCTGGCGCAGAATTTTTTCCACCAGCTCGCCGCCGGCGTTGACTTCGGCGACGATCATTTGCGCGCGCATGTCTTGATACAGCATGATCGCGCGTTCGGCCCAGCCGTCGGGGGCATAGCGGCCCGACCAATCGGATAAGACATAAAGCATGCCGTCGGCTCCACGCGCGGCGGCGACGATGCCGGTTTCGTCGGAATTTTTATTATGCGACATTGCCGGATCGATTGCGACGATGACGCGGCGCAATTCGGGTACGCTATCGACGCGCAGCCTGTCGATTTGCGCGCGGTTCCATAAGGCGCCTTCGGTGTCTGTCAGCAATTCGGCGTCCAGTTCCTGTCGGCCTAATCTGGTGCCGCCATAGCGTTCGGTGAGTTGCCGCATGACATGCGGCGAGAGGTTTTCTTCGTTGTCCGAGGTGCGTCCATGAGTAAGAAGCACATCGTCGCCTTGACGTTTGAATAAATCTCGTAACATTTCCGTGTTCCTTGGCGTTGTCGTTATTATCACGCGCGGGTCATTGCCCAGACGCAAACCGAACCATAATTGATCGAAGGCATCGCGGTTATTCCAGGCACCCAACTCGTCGCACCAGACCCGGTGATGCTGCGGGCCGCGCAACCGTTCCGGCTGATCGGCGGAAAACAATTTGATGCGGCTGCCGTTTGCCAGCCACATTTCGCCCATCGAGCGATTCCATTTGTCGAGGCAAGCGGGCGGGATGATCCGCAACAATCCGCTTTCGCCTTCTATGCATGTATCGCGCGCATCGGCATAAGTGGGGGCTATCACGCCGATGCGCACATTGTCGTTCCACAGCGCGTAATGCGCGATGTCTTCTGCTCCCGTCCGGGTTTTGCCCCAGCCTCGTCCGGCCAGTATCAGCCAGATGCGCCAGTCACCTGTCGGCGTTATCTGTTGCGGCCTCGCTTGCTTGATCCAGCGTGTCCGGCTGACGAAGGCTTGCAAGTTTGAGAGCGGCAAATTCCGCAAGCAATCCGCGCGCCTCTGCAAGAGCTCGATCACGTTCTTCAGCTTCGTGTTTTTTTGCTTCATCATCCTCTTTCGGCGCGAGCCGTTCGAGCAGAATCTTCGCCGCCTGAATCCGCGCCGTGTCGCTTTCGCTGGCCTGCATGAGTTCCTGCAGGGTTGTGAGGACTTGGTCGGCTTGGAGGGATTCGGGTGGGGTCATGTGTGTGTCTGTAAAACTAGCGAGGCCCCCTCACCCGCAGAAACTAAGGCTTATTTGTAAGAACAAATAAACCTAAGTTTCTGCGCCCTCTCGTGGATCAAACGATCCACTGGATCGTTTGCTTGCCACTCGAGCCCTCGAGGGGAGAGGGAGAAGTGAGTGTCGTTTTTTGGGGGATGATTTTGGACGTAATGCGCCGTGGGAGTGTCAATACGCGCTTTGGGGGGTGAAGTCAAGGGTTATTTCCCACATACCATAAAATAAATAGGATTGTTCCCTTTTTTGACAAAGCCGCGCCTTGGCTCTAACCTATTCTTAATCAAAAAGGCGCATGATGCGCAGCATGATTAGGATGATCATGCGTTGTAATGCCTAGGACAGGGTATGCCTCTTTTATAAGGGAAATACCATGATCGATTCAATTAGCGGCACCAGTTCTTCATCGAATCCACGTACGACTCAGGCAACGCCGCAGACCAGCGGGTTGCAGCGGAGCCCTGTTGTCGTTAACGCGATTGTTCAGAAACAGCAGAAATCATCGAACGCCACGGCTCCTGTTTTGGCGCTGGCTGTCCCGCAAACCGCGAAAAGCGGCGCCTCGTCACGCATCAAAGTGCCGCGCGGCAGTTTGATTGATGTGGTCGCCTAAGAACCCGTCCCCCAAGACACCGTAACAACCGGAATCCAGCGGCGCATGTATGCGCGCTGCTGTTAACTATATTATTTGCTTATGAAAGCATCAGTGGGCGGTTATAATTTTTTCATTAAGTAAAATAATTTGTGGGTGAGTTTAATGTCTGTGGAGTTTGATTTTTTGCGCGCTTCTATTGTTGCTGGTATCAAAGAGTCCGCCGTTAAGGCGGCGAAAACAGGCAAGAAATTCGTTGAGCCCATGCATGCAGGTGATGCCCGCATCATCGCGACACAAAAAAATGCGCTGCCCATATTGGCCGGGCTTGAGATGCTGTCGAAATTGCCGAATTCAAAATTCACTTTCACGCCCGAAATTGTGAATGGCAGATTGGCTATTAGAACAAACGTTCCTGCGGACGGTCATAGCGGGAGCACCGCCTGTATTATTATTCAGAACGCGCATGTTGTGGCGCATGGATTTGCGGAAAGGCCCATTGACGGCACCACATCGGAGTCGGCGGCCTTTATAAAAGCATTGGCTTTTGCTTTGGCAGAGCGGAGAATTGTCTCCCTTAAACCACGAAAAACCCGCCGCAATTTGCTGCCGCAACTGAACGCATAGTCTTTCGTAAGAAGGCTATTTTTTTATTCTTCTGTTTCGTGCGGCACGCAATTCTTGACGGCATAGCCGCATTCGTCGTCTTTGGAAAACAGATTGCTGGAAGTCGGGCCGTTGTAATGGATCGCTTTGACCACGCCGTCTTTCATGACGACATTGACGGTGCAGAAGCTTTTGTCGTGCTCGCTTGTCCTTAATGTGTAGCCGCTGTCGGTGAGAGAATTTCCGACCGACGTGCCGTGTTTGTCGGTCGAGAGATAGGACCAGACTTCGGTGGTGCCTTCGCTGGCTTTTCTCTTGGGCGGCCCCATGCAGGCCAGCACTTCTTCGCGCGACAGACCAAGCATGTGTTTTTTAGCGGCGGCCGCATCGTCGGCGCGGTCAAAGGCGCAGGCGGATAAGAGGGCGAGGCAAAAGACGGCGGCGGAAAATATGAGAGGGCGTATGTGCATGCCGCATTGTTAGCATTTTGTTTGGTCGTGTAAAGTGGGGCGTTGATCGTTTGTTATCGCCTGTTGAGACGATAGAGCGCGGCCAATTTTTCCAGCCCTTCCTGTAAGGCCAAGAAATTCTGTGGTGAGGGTGGCGTGTCGTGGCAGACGGTGGCGATGACGGCGGGGCCGTGGCGTTGGCCTAATTCGCGCACGGCGTTTTTCCAGCGGCGGTAGGCGGCCTCTTGCGCGTCGTTTCGTTCATATTCGCCGCGAAAGAAATCGCGCGCGTTCGAGGTGCCGCTATAGCTGCCGGTTACATGCGCGGAAAGAGCGGCGGCGTGGTAATCGGCTTTGAAGCGCAGGCCTGCTTCGACTTGTATTTCGTTCAACAAACGGCGCATCGCCAGCACATCCAGAATATGTTCTTCGGTCGCGCGCGCGGCCAATATGCCTGCGCGGTCGGTGAGTTCCAGCGTGCGGCCCGAATGTTGCCAGCGTTCGGGCGTGCCGTGATCGCCGCCGCCGGGGATTTTGCGCAGTCTTTTATCAGTTGAAACGGGTGGGCGGCGGGTGCGTGAAGCCATTGTGTCCTCCGGAAATGGGAAAGCGAAGGACATGGGAATTATCCCATTATGGAAACGGCGTCAAGGATTTTTCTCACTTTGTTTTATTTGAGCTAAGCACGCGGAACGGTCGGGGCGGAAATCTTTGTCTATCCACCATTTTTCCACGGCGCGTAAAATCTCGCCGATCTGCGGGCCCGCAGGTGCTCCGGCTTTTACGATATCTTCGCCTTTGATTGGAAAAACAGGGTTTTCCCAAGCTGTGATCGTGGCGAGAGATTGCGCGATATGTTGGCCCGCCAGAAACACCGATGCGCGGCAATTTTCCGCGCCATAGGCGTATAACAAACGGCGCAAGCCTGCTGAGCCAAAATCATCGCGCAGCAGGCCCGGCAGTTTGGCGAGCGCGCGCAGTTTATCGCCGTCGCGGTTGGAGAGTTTGAGGCGCGCGGCGATTGAGGCGGCAATCAATTCATCCTCGGGCAACAAGGAAGCGAAACGCACCAGCGCATCGGGCGGTTCGTTTTGCTGTTGTTCGTTTTGCACTAACGCTTCGAGATGCGCGAGGTCGCGCGCCTCGGGTGCGACATGCGGCAAGACGCCATTTTCATGCATCAAGCGCCACGCGGGCAATGGGTTTTCCGCCGCAAGCAATTTCAGGATTTCGCGCGCTACCCGTTCGGCCGACAAACGCGGGATGAGATTGGCGAGCTCTCGACAGGCCGCCAGACCTTCTGCATCGGGCGCGCCCTGCCCGAACCACGCGTAGAAACGGAAGAAGCGCAAGATGCGCAGGACGTCTTCTTGTATCCGCGCATGCGCATCGCCGATAAAACGCACGCGCCCGGCTACTGCGTCTTCGACGCCGAAGAAATAATCATACAGCTTTCCTTCGGCATCGAGATAGAGCGCGTTAAAAGTAAAATCGCGGCGTGCGGCATCAATGCGCCAATCATCGGTAAAGGCGACTTGCGCGTGACGCCCGTCGGTTTCCACATCGCGGCGCAAAGTGGTGATTTCATAGCCGACATGATCGGCAACTGCCGTGATCGTGCCGTGCGCCAAGCCTGTCGGCACGGTTTTCAGGCCTTGTTGCGACAGGGTCTCCATGACTCGTTCGGGAGGCAGATTGGTCGCCAGATCGATATCGCCCAGTTTGCGGCCCAGAATAGCAT
>JBAVWC010000059.1:0-26267 GCA_049697595.1 Alphaproteobacteria bacterium | reverse complement strand
ACTCAAGGGTTGCAAATGGCCTACGACCCTCGCATTCCCGCATCTTCCCAGATATTCCCGTTTCGGGTTAATGGACTAAAAGAGCGCTGCGCAACAACCTGCAAGGTAACGTGGATTCTAAACGACCAAGTCCTCGCAACAACAGAAGGCGAGAGCTATGACTGGCCCGTGCAACGTGGGAAGTATGATTTGCGTGTGGAGGTAAAAGAAGGAAATGCCTCTTTGTTTAACAGCGGCATCATTCATTTCTTAGTAAAATAGCAATTGTAACCTGATAGTGAATACAGCCGCTGAAGATTGCAAATTGCAAGGTTTTGGTTTGAGATGAGTGTGAAGGTTGGTCCAAAATACGGATGTTGAGTGGTAAGTCGGTGGCCGAAAGAAATTGCCGGGATGAAGTGCCCCATGTCTGAGGTAAGGTACTCGGATTGTTTTGCAGGCCACGACACGGCGCGGCCTTTTGGGTTGCATTGAATTTTGGCCGGATGACCGCCCAGCAGAGGCTTGCGACCACGCACCAGAACATTAATCTCGAAAAAGAGAGGTAATCGATGAGGGGGTCCCAATTTATGGCTGACAGCCATAATGTAAAAACGGGGTTGGCTTCCGCAAAGAGCGTGATAAACAATACCAGCAGGACATGCGGTAAACGCAGCCGGGGCATAGCTTGGTGTTCTTTTTCTATATAGCGGTATGTTTTTGTCGGGCGACTTCATTAAGAGGCGCAAAACACACTGGGGCTGATGTTTAAAAACCAAGATGGTTTTTTAATACGTCGGTCTTCATCCTTGAACTTCTCCCATATATTGCCGAACATGTTCAGGAAATCGGTTTTGTGTTGTGTTTCTTCATTCAGCCCTGAACAAACATGCTCGATAGTTTTTTCATCTATGACGCAATCCCGGCAAATGTCGAGAAGGGCATTTACGCGCCGTTGCTTGTGCTGGTTTCCTATGTCGTGGCGAGTTTGGGGGCTTATGCCGGGCTTACGTTCGCTGCCTTGATGGTCGCGGCGAAAGAACACAGAAGCAAGGACATCCTGCATGCATCCGGCGCGTTTGTGCTTGGCAGCAGCATCTGGTCCATGCATTTCATCGGCATGTTGGCCTATAAAATGGACATGGTCGTCAATTACGACCCATTCCTGACGTCAGTATCTATGCTTATTTCTATCGCTATTGCCTATGCCGTGTTTTCTGTCGTGCGTTTAGAGCGGCTTACGACAGGAGGCCTGATCATAGAATCCGTCCTGCTGGGTGTTGCGATTTGCGCTATGCATTATACTGGGATGGCCGCAATGAAAGTGGACGCATCCTTGCGTTATACGCCGATATATTTCTTGCTTTCCCTTGTTATCGCCATAACGGCCTCCGGCGCGGCACTTTGGATTGTTTTTGCGGCGGCGCGACATAAAAATAGCAAAGCCAGATATCTCTGGCGAATGCTCGCGGCCTTCATTATGGGCGCTGCGATTTGCGGCATGCATTACACCGGCATGGCCGCAGCCGTTTTCATTCCGCTTGCCAATTGTCATCACGACCTGAACCAGGATTTCGGCGCACTGGCGCTTGCCGTTACTGCTGTTACAGGCATTACTCTTGGCGTTGCCGCTATGGTTTCTCTTGCTCTTGAAAGCAAAGCGGAAGTCACGCACAAAAAAGAAGCTCAGTTTCCGATAAAACTTCTTGTCTTGTCGGGGGGGCTTACGTTGCTTGCCGTTTTATGGGCCAGCGGCACCAGTTTTTATATCGACAACCGAATAACACAGGATATTCGCAAGGATATGGAAATCAACAATATGGGCAATCGAATAGCTTATCTCGATACGGTTACGGATCACGCTTTGAAAATGTTCGCAATAACGGGGGACCCAAATTGGGAGACCGCCTATAGAGAGAGTATCGCGTCTTCGGACAAAACGATCAAGGAATTGGAAGATGCAACGGTCGAGAACGATCCTCAAAAAAAAGAAGAATCCGGCAGTGTGCATAATTTGGCAGTACGGATTGATAAGAGCACGGACTTTTTTCTAGGTGCTTTGGAGAACAAGGTCATCGATTTTGTACATGAAGGCAAACTCCAAGAAGGCGACGCTTTGCTGGACGGGTCGGAATATGCAAAGCGCAGACAGGATTACTCGAACGATGTGCATAGCCTTGCTGTTGATACGAGCACCGTTCTTTCTCAAACCTTGTCCGGCTTGGCCCGTACGATCTCCTACACGGTTTATTTGGGGATTATCGTTATCGTGATTTTACCCGTTGCCTGGTATTTTTCATTCCGCAGCGTGCGCCGTTGGCATGAAGAGCTGGAAAATGCGCGAACAGCGCTTGTCGCCAACGAAAAACAGCTACAGCAGTTCATTAGCGAAATCGATATGTCCCGGACGGAAGCCGTTAAAGCAAATGCGATTAAAAGCGAGTTTCTGGCCAATATGTCGCATGAATTGCGTACGCCCCTTAACAGTATTCTCGGCATGCTGCGACTCTTGAAAGAAAGCAAACTGCCTGAAGAAGAGCATGGATTGGTCGATACGGCACATCGTTCATCGGCAAACCTGCTGGAAATCGTCAACGATATTCTCGATCTCTCCAAGATCGAGGCGGGGGAAATGCAGTTGGAGAAGATCGGCGTAGATGTCATCTATGCGCTCGATAACGTCGTTCATACATTGTCGCATACTGCACATGAGAAGCACATTGCGCTCTATCTTCATAAAGATATGGAAGCGTTTCCCTATGTGTTGGGAGATCCCGTGCGGTTGATCCGCGTTCTTACAAATCTTATCGGGAATGCCATTAAATATACCGATGAAGGCCGGGTGGATGTCAGCGCTTCTTATAAGAAGCTGGACGACAAGCATATAGAATTTCACTGTGAAATAACCGATACGGGGATCGGCGTGCCGGCAGAGAAACTACAAACCATTTTCGAGAAATTCAGCCAGGCCGACACATCCACAACCCGCAAATATGGTGGCACCGGCCTTGGCTTGGCTATTACCAAGCAGTTGGTAGAAATGATGGGCGGCACGATAGGCGTGGACAGCGAAGTTGGCGCAGGTTCTACCTTCTGGTTTGCGATTCCATTCGAAGTAACGGACAAACTGAGCGAAGAAAAATATGTCCGGAGAAGAAAAATGCTCTCCGGCGTTATTCCTCCGGAAACCGCGCGTGTTCTGGTTGCGGAAGATCACCCCATGAATCAGGAGCTGATGACTAAACTGCTTGGCCGTTTCGGCATCGGCACTTTCGAGATCGCTGGAAACGGCGAAGACGCTCTGAAGCGCTATGGCGAAGACACCTGGGATCTTATTCTGATGGACTGCCATATGCCCAAGAAAAACGGATATGACACAACTATGGCCATTCGCCGGATCGAGGAAAAGACAGGTGCGCATGTTCCCATCATCGCTATGACCGCCAACGCTATGGTTGGAGATAGAGAAAAATGCCTTCGTTGCGGTATGGACGAATATGTCAGCAAACCCGTGAATATCGAAGAATTGAAAGAAGTTATGGGACAATGGATTTATTTCAAGGATCTGGCGGATAGCAGGGCCGCTCGCGTTCCACCACCAGTTCCCACCACCAGCGCTCCGGTGGATTTATCCGTTCTCAGAACCTATACGGAGGGCGATGCGGATATGGAAAGAAGTCTGATGACGATTTTCGTCGATCAATCGGACCTCAATCTGAAAACGCTCGCCGACATGAGCACCGATATTGGGTTGTGGAATGAAACCGCGCATATGTTTAAAGGAAGCTCTTTAGGCATAGGCGCCAACGTGCTCGCGGGGCTATGCAACGAGGCGCAGCATTTCAAAGGCAAAGCGCAGGAACAAGCGGTGCTTTTTGAAAAAATCAAACACGAATATGCCAGGGTGAAGGATCATTTAAAGAAAATAGGGCTGATCACATAGCGTGCCGTTGGGTTCTTATGTCAATGTAGGGCACGCCTCGAGATATTCCTGTAATCTTTCTTTGTTAAACGGCTTTGTCAGAAATCCCTTGGCGCCGTGTTGCTTTGCCCATTTGACATTTTCCGGTGAACTGTCGGCGCTTATGATGATGACATAGGCTTTCGGGTCGAGCGCCCTCAACTGGCTTAAAATTTCCTGCCCGCTGAGGCCGGGAAGGTGAATGTCCAGAAGAACCATATCCGGGTTATGCGTCTTGTAGGAATCGACGACTGCGTTGCCGTCACCGACCTCGGCAACGGAGCCTGTGCCTTTAAGTCCGGCTTTGATAAGGGAGCGGATATACATGTCGTCATCCGCAACAAGAAAAACATTATCCCTCCGCATGATGCGGGCCATGTAAAGAGGCCCGTCTTTTACGTCGGGCGGCGCAATCGTCAGCGCCAGTTTCTGCAACCCTTCTTTTGTCGGAGGAACAATCGTCGCTTCGCAGCCAGTGGCAGGCAGCTTGTTTCTGACTTCTTTGGCCAGTTTTTGTGGGCTGTTGTTTTTGCCCCATTGAATCAGCATCAAAACGTCGGTGTTGGTGCATGCCATGACAAGGCCGTCATAATTTGAAAACAGGCTGTGCAATAATTCTGCGATGGCATTGCTGGAAAGGGCCGGGTCGGTTAGTTTGACCTCGACGATCAACCATTCCGCCAATTGATACTTAAGCCGCCCCATAAATTCGAGCAGTTTCAGCCTTTGTGAGAGAGGAATAATTTCCATGATCGCCAGTGCCGACGGAGGTGCTTAATCCCAAAATGCTGCTGCTAAATTGCGCCAATATTTTATCAATTATCAATTATATGTAGTCAAAGTAACGCCTTCCCAAAAAATTCATAATTGCCCCGATACTTACCGGCGCCATTTCTGTCCTTTGGATCAATATGTTAGGTCGAAGATTGCGATAGGAATGAATCGGCTGCATTTTCGCGCTCTGTCTGCCGATATGTCTTCAGCCTCAATAGGTTGGGCTTTTGCCTGAATTCACGCCTAATTGGTTGTTAACTATTAGCATTTAACCTGCATATGCGTTCATTTGAAGATGGATTTACCTCCAGAAATGACACCGCAGGGTATGTGGCTGGTTGTGCGCGCTTGCCCTCGAAACGGTTGGCTCTGGTTATGAATCGAAGAGTGCGAAAATCACAGGCAGGAAGAAAGTTATGAGATTTCTCTTTTTACTTTTTGCCTTGTTTGGCCTCGCGCTTCCTGCCGAAGGCTGGGCAGCGAACGATCCCTTTAAGGATAGCTTTGAGGCTTTTGGCCCTGATTTGAATTACCTTCTGCTTGCCAAGCAGTTCGATCAACTAGAGGCCGTGGCAGGCGATTTGCGCAAAAACAACGCGTATTTTCCCGGCGGCCATTCAAAGCTGGAGGTTTACTACGATACGCTTGCCCAATGCGGCGACGGTCCGGACCAGATCCCTTGCGCACAGAAAGATAGCTTGTTGCAGTGGTGGCTGTCGACGCATCCCTCATCGCTAACGGCGCATGTGGTTGCCGCCGAAGCCTGGATAGTATCCGCTGAAAATGTCGGAGGCCGTGGTTATGCGAACTATGGATTGCCAGGAGACAGGGAGACTTACAAGCAGGACATTGAAAAGGCAGGGGCGTATTTAAAGGGATTAAACCCGAAGGACGATCCTTACATATACGAAGAATATATGGTTTTGGCTAAAGCGGATAAGTCGCCGAGACAAGAGATTGATCAAATATACGCCGCCGCTATTCACGATTACCCGCTCTATATCCCTCTCTATGTCATGCGCTCCAACTTGCTGCAGACGAAATGGTTTGGGAAAGAGGGGGAAGAAGCGGGATATTTGCAGTCGCTCCTGAATTCTCCGGGGGGAGAGGACGGCCAGGTCGCCTATGCGCGTGCTGCTTCTGCCATGGCCAGCCAATTTACCAAGGCGGATGCGACCAGTCATGCGGAAGTAAATTGGGTTTGGCTCAAGCAGGCTTATAAAGTTTTGGATAAACGCTATGGCCTTCTTAACGCCGATCGGCGCGATATATTCAGCCTGTCGGATAAATATAATGATAGCGAGCTTGCGACTGACGTTTTCGCTCAAATGCTTCAATCCGCTCAATCAGGAAATTATTTGGATCAATATTATATGGGGGGCACCTATCTTGAAGGGCTGGGGGCTAAACAAAGCAAGGAAGAAGCCAGAAAGTGGTTTGTCCTGTCGGCTAATCAGGGATATTGGGTTGCAGAAGTCGCGCTCGGGGATCTTTATACTCATAACGTTCCTCCGAATTACGCGGAAGCTCTCAAATGGTATTCAAAAGCAGCCGATCTGGGCAGTTCTATCGCGCAAAACGACATAGGCGTCCTCTATGACGTAGGCGGTTATGGGGTTGAGCGGGATTACCACATGGCCGTCAACTGGTACCAAAAAGCCGTAAGTTCTGGCAGCCGCCAGGCGGCCTATCATTTGGCCAATCTTTATTATCAGGGGCTGGGCACGCCACGCGATGTGGCTGTGGCCTATCAGTTGATGGAATCGGCTGCAAACCAGGGTGATTTGGATGCGAAGCAATGGCTTGCGAAGAATCCGTCTGACGCGATGCGTAAAGCGGCCGCTGCTCCGACATCGTCGGACATAGCGCTGAAAGAGGCCGGGGGTATTCTGGAAAAAGCCATTTCGTCCGATGGATCGATGGCGCACGCCAAAAGTCTCATCGAGGAGGCTCTGGCGCAGGACCCCCAGAACACCACGGCCCTTACAGAGATGGCGCATTACGATTTGAAGGATTCCTATTCCGGAGAGGCAGAAGCGCACAACGGGAATTATGAATATGTTGTCGGCGTGCATACTCAGGGAGATCTCCAAAAGGCCGAAGATTTGTTGGCGCACGTATTATCGCTTAAGCCGGATTCTTCTGCGGCGTATGTTTTGCTGGGGGAAATCTATTTCGATGAATCCCGTTTGGTTGAGGCGCGCGAAGCGCTGGAAGCGGCCGATCTTCTTGGGACGGCTCCAATCGATACGCCGTGGCTGCATCTGACCTGGGCCAAAGTTCTGGCTGCGACGGGAGATAAAAAGGCCGCCATAGCATTGTGTCAGGGCCTATTGAAAGAAACAACGAGTCCGGACGTTCTGCGTGGGGCACGTGCCTTGCTGGCCAGGATCTATATCGACCAAAAGCAATATGCTCAGGCGAGCGGTATCTATCATCAATGGATTGACCAGGATCCGTCCTTTGAACAAGCGCGGCTTCAGTATTCCGTTTTCGCGCGTCGGCAACTCAAAGATTACGACGAAGCGATTAAGGTTGCCCGCGATGCGGTAAAAATTGGCGGCGATGAACAGGCGACGACGGCTCTGGCTATGGCTCTCTATGATAAAGGCGCCAATGTCATCGTGAATCGTAAGGGCCGCAAAACCGACGCGCAGAAATATTACGATGAGGCCCACAGCGTCGCCCCGCATCCCGAACTCCTGTTCGCAGAAATGGGGGCGTATGAGGAGGAAGGCGCTTTCGTCAAGTTGATGTTGCCGCAAGGGATATCCATAGACAGTCAAAACAAGTTTGGAGAGACGGCCTTGATGATCGCCGCCGGGGCAGGGCGCGTCGAAGCCGTCAGGTCTCTTTTGTCCCTGAAGGCGGATCCAAATCATCAAGACTTTCACGGCGGCACCGCGCTGGGAGCGGCTGTTTCCGGCGGGTATGCCGATATTGTGCAGCTTTTGCTTAATGGCGGCGCGGATCCCAAACTAACCAGCCACGGTCAAACGCTGGAAAATTTGGCGGTAACGGCGCATCACGAGGAATTGGCGGAACTTATTCAGGATTATCCGGCGAGTCATGCGCCTAAAGCAGGAAAATGATGAAATTATATGCAGCGGCATCGGTTGATGAACAAGGATAGAGTTATGAACGGGAAGATCGATATAAAATCCGTCCTTTTGCTGACCCTGCTTTTGGGGCAGATGTCTATTGCCGTCGGTTGGGCTGCGGAAGAAGCTTCGCCCGATCCCGTGACGCCTTTGGCGCATCAATTGGATTCTCTGTTGGGCGAGCACAAGTTCGATCAATTGGAGGAGATGTCGATAGATTTTCGCAAAACTGAAGACTATTTTTCGGGCGGACAGCCAAAGCTGGAAGTATTCTATGAAGTTTTGTGTGCCGGAAAGCAAAGCGCGCTTTCCTTCACAGAAAGAGAAAAAGACCTGCGGGCATGGCTGGCCGCGTATCCTCAGTCGTTAAGCGCGCATGTTGCGCTGGCTGGGGCGTTGATCGCGCATGCGCAGGAAATTCTGCCTCTTCAAAATGGGCAGACGGCCAGCGGCGAGAGGAATCCGCCAACGGTCAAGTGGGCTCTTTACAAATTGTGGTTGAGCAAAGGGCAGGATATTCTGAAAGGGTTGAACCCCAAAGACGATCCCTATATTTACAGCGAATACACGGAGCTGGCGCTGGCCGAGGATGCGCCTCGGGAAAAGATCGATGACATCTATGCCGCCGCTGCGCGTTATTATCCGGGCTATTATCCGCTCTATGCGCGCCACGCTATTCTGCTTCAAGAGACGTGGTTTGGTCAGCCGGGGGAATTAAAAGATTATTTGCAATCGCTTCCACAATTGCTTCCTGCAGCCCCCTATGCGGATACAGGACAGCTTGCCTATGCGTTTGCGGCTACGGCAGTTATGCCCAAGGGGTATATGGATGAACGGCGTCCGACGGGGATTGAATGGGCAACTTTGAAAGAGGCTTATAAGACTCTGGAAAAACATTTCGGGTTTTCCGATAACGATTGGGGAAATGTTTTCAGGGTGGCGGATATTTACAAGGATAACGAGCTTGCCGCCTATGCCGTGCAGCATTTAATCAAATCGGGTTTAGCCGGAAATGAGAACAGCCAATTCTATGTCGGGCGGGCTTACCTCGCAGGACTTGGTGCACCAAAGAATGTGAAGGGGGCGGAGCAATGGCTTCTTCCTCCCGCCAGTCATGGAAATCCCTATGCCCAATTCGCGCTGGGCGAATTATATTCCAATGAAGAGCCGAATGATTACGTAAAGGCGCGCAGGTGGTATCTGCGGGCCTCGCACCAGGATAATGCTGCCGCGAAACAGTGGATCGCGCAGCATCCCGGGCCCTCGTCGCCTCTCGCGGTGGCAGCAAATAATGCGCCCTTCAATGCCCCCCAAGGGTCGCATGATAATGTCGCGTCATCCGGCGTGACGGCGGCGATTCAGCGCCTGCTACAGCCTGCATCTCCTCCTTCCGCGCCCGCGACAAATCCCACAACGGCCAGCACGCCTCAAGCGACGCACGATAGTGTGACATCATCGTCCGGCACTGCGGCAGCGCTTCAGCCTGCCCCACAACCTTCTGCCCCCGTGACAAATCCCGCGTCGACCAAAGCTCATAAAGAGGCGAGGAATATTGCGGAATCATTGTCCGTCGATGCGGCAGCGGCTCAATGCAGCGAGGGTTTGCAAAACGCCACGGAAGACAACAAGGCCGCCACACAGGCGGCGTGTGCAATAGTGATCGATAGCTACACCGAGCAAAAACAATATGTGAAAGTCGACGAAATTTATCGTCAGGAAATCGATCAGGATCCGGCTGATGCCCAAGCCAAGATCAACTACTCCATATTCTTGCGCATGTATCCTCAGCGTTATGACGAAGCGATCAAATATGCGCGCGCAGCCTTAGGCGTTGATGTCACCGACAGCGCGCGGAATGCTTTGGCTATGGCCTTGTATGATAAATTCGCGGATATCACTATGAACCATGCGGATCAAGCGGCGGCAGCCCGGAAATATTACGATGAAGCATCCGGTTTTTATGCGCATCCCGAAACGCTTATGGCCACTATGGGATCGCATGCGGAGGAAATCACCTTTGTAAAATGGCTGGTGTCAAAAAAGGTCTCTGTCAACACGCCTGATGCAGCGGGAGACACGGCATTGCTCAACGCCGCCGGTGCTGGGCGCGCGGACGCCGTCAAAATGCTTTTATCGATGGCAGCCGATCCGAATTACAAAGCACCCTCTGGCTGGTCTCCTCTTCTAGGGGCCGCTTACCGGGGGCATGCGGATGTTGCGCAACAGTTGCTTATAAACGGCGCTGATCCGCATCAAACTATTCAAGGCCGCGACGCCGCGACGCTGGCGGAAAGCCAAGGATATAATGACTTGGCTACAGTGCTTAGAAACTATTCTGCAAGCAAACACTGAATGCCACTAGATGTGCCGCACGCGGGGCTCCATAAGTACCCATTCCGAGTGCATGGTCGGGCATTTTTTGATGTATTCGACCAATTTATCTTTTTTAAAGGGCTTGGTCAGGAAACCTTTGGCTCCCCGGCTTGCTGTCAGGTCAATGGTTTCTTTGGAGCAATCCGCGCTTAACATGACAATATAGGCTTCCGGATCAAGGGCCAGAATGTTACGCAATATATCCGTGCCATTTATATTGGGCATGTGTACATCCAACAACAGTATGTCGGGTATGTATTTTAGATAAGCTGCCAAAACTTCGGCACCGTCGCTAACTTCATATACCTTGGCGTCGGCAGGGCACCCTTCTTTCACCAGCATGCGCGTGTACATGTCGTCGTCGGCAAGTAGAATGATGTTTTCTTCTCGCGCTTTGCGCATGTCTGCCATTGTGTGCGTTGCCAGCGCTTCTCCGCGCGTGAACAGCGTGTGAAGCCTGATCAAACCTTCCGCCGTCGGTTCTTGCACGCGGATTTCGTAACTGCCTTCCTGCTGATGTTCGATGCTTTCGATAATTTCAGAAAGATTATAATTCTTCCCCCAATGCATGATCATGACCATTTCGTGGTCGCTGTAAATATACAGTTTTCCTTCCTGGTTATTATATAAGTCGCAAATCAAATTGGCGGCGCTGCTTATGGTAAAATTTTCATCGCATATATCCGACAGCCGGACATCGACAAATAGCCACTCTTTTTGCGATAATTTAATGCCCGATAAATAATGGAGCATCTCTTTGTAGTTGTTGTGATGGAGTATCTCCATGTCGCTCCTCTAGCTCGTTCGCTTGCGGCGGTGGAGGCTTTGATAGCGGTCAACATAGGCGTTGATATCATGTTTGCTGAAAGGTTTGACGATATATCCATCGACATGATTGCGTGTCGCTTCCATTTTATCTCCTATGTCGTGACTGGCAGTCGCCATAACGATATAGGAGTCTTTGCTGTGATCTTTGATCGTTCGTGCCAAGTCGTGGCCGCTGCCGTCGGGAAGGCCGATGTCTAAAAAAATGATATTGGGAGATTTATCAAGATAAAGTTGCCAGCCTTCTTCTGCGCTGGCAGCCGTGTAGACTTCATCCCGGCTTCCGAAAGCCGTGTGATACATTTCCCTTAGCAGGTCGCTATCCTCCACTATGAGGATGCATAGCTTTCCTGCGGAATGGCCACGTTGGGGCGTTTCGATCATAGGATCCCACCTAAATACTGTTGGGCACACCTAAATTATTTCCCGCGCGTTGGCGGTTCCCTCACTAGATTCCTAATGGCATAAAAAAACAGTAAGGAAGGTATAAAGAAACAGTAGGTAAACACATTGAATTGATAAATCATAAGCCTCAGCTTACCGCATGGTTATGCCTGTATGCCTGCCGAGAAATAGATTGTTTTTCTAGGGCTCTGGCGGCTGTTGCGAAGGTTTAGTAACCGGGGGCAGGGGAGTCTGCGCTGTGCTCACAGGAGGAATGACGCTGTAGCTTATAAGTTCTTTGAATAAATCCTGCGTAATGTCCAGGGCCGGCCCAATGCGGAGTTTTCTGTCGCCAAATGCTTGTTCAAGATAACGGCCTGCAATTATCATTTTGCGGCGGTCGCCCAAGGCCAGATCGTGCGCGGCTTCTTCGCATAAAAGAGCGCCGCTCAGCACTTCGGACATATGTTGCATCAGTTTCAGCGCGAAGCGTTCTCCGGATGCCGGGGCGCTGCGAATATAGGCCATAGCATCGCTCGCTTCTTTCAGCGATTTATCAAGATAGTTCTTTTCCGTCGCCATTTCCGCAGGCAGGGATGCTGAAATTTTCTGTATGCGTTCGGCGAACAGGGCATCGCCCGGATGCTTGCCCGCAACCATGCGCAGCAACTCGTTTGCCTGAATATTGGCGGGGCCTTCCCAGACGGCAAGGATTATCGCATCGCGGTACAGGCGCGCGGTTACGAATTCTGCTGTGATGCCGTTGCCGCCGACAACCTCGACCGCCTTCTTGGCAGCCTGAACCGCGTCTTCCGCCGTGCGGTATTTGGCGAGCGCCGTGGCGATACGCAGCCACGGGCGTTTAGTTTCGTCGGCGAGCGCGGCGTCAAAACTTTTGGCGGCTTCAAAGGCGAGCGCCGTGCTGGCTTCGCCACGAACCATAAGGTGCACAATTTCGTCTTGCACCATTGGGCGTTTGTCGATTGTTTTGCCAGAGGCTTTGCGGTGCGTGGCCCAGCTCGCCGCTTCCAAAAAGGCGCGGCGCTGCAATCCTGCGCCGCTGACTGCGTTATGGATGCGGCTATACCCCAGCGCTTCCATCATGAGTTTCAGTCCGTACGGAGGCGGCGCGATTTCGATAACCGAGGCACCTTCCAGATCGATTTCTCCGGTCGCTAGTGCTTTCGTTCCAAGTTTGTCTTTCAGGCGGCGGATGCTGTAGCTGTTTGTACTGCCGTCTTTCAGGTGGCTGGGGACAAGATATAATCCCAGTCCGCTGCTCCCTTCTGGCGCACCTTCGGGCCGAGCCGTTGCCAGCGCGAGGCCGGAATTGGCATTGCTGGTAAACCATTTGAGGCCGTAGAGCTTGATCGTGTCGCTTTCTTTAACGGCGCGGGTGGTCGTGGCTCCGACATCGGAACCGCCATGCAGTTCCGTTGCCCAAGTACCGCCTGATTTGGTTTCGCCGTCCATGCGGATCAGTTCATGCAGGAATTCGTCGCGCGCGCTCTTTGGCGCGAATTTATCCAGCACATAGGCCACGGCCCCCGTCATCGTCACAGGGCAATGGATAGAAATATCGGTTTGCGACAGCAAATAGCCCATAGTGAAAGAGAGCAGATGCGGCGCGGGATTTTGCTCCTGAAAGGCGAGGCCGATTGTTCCGCGTCTATAGGCTTCCTGATGACATTCTTCATAGAGTGGATTAAAGACGACGTTGCTTTTTTTCTCGCCGTATTTGTTGTGGGTTTCCAGAATGGGCGGCGCATAGCGGTCGCTGTAGGCTGCTTGTTTGTCGAGGTCTCCGCCCACCCACGCGCCAAATTTTTGCAGATGACCTGCATATTCCTTCAACATGCCCGGCGCAATGCGTTGGAGCAGACGCTGGGCGTTCACATCATTGTCGAAGAAATTTTCGCCGCGCGTTTCTTTGGGATAGGAGACGGGTTGAGTCATCGAGATTCCTTCACGATATAATGCGGGTTGGCGATCTGTAAACACCGTAAATCAATTCGCTCCGGGCGGCAAGAATGAGGCGTTGCCTTAACCCATAATATCCGGGCTCTTGATCCGGATCATTTCTATTGCACTGCAAACCGGGGCATTTTCCTGTTAAATAGAGCTATAGAAAAAGGCTTTAAACCTATGTAATATCCCGTCCTTCCTTCCGTCAAACCCACAGGGGCTTTCCAATGAGTTTCGAAAATATCAACTGGACATGGATGAATGGCCGTTTTGTTCCCTGGGCAGAAAGCAACGTGCCTTTGGCGACGCATGCTTTGCATTACGGAACGGGCGTCTTTGAAGGGATTCGTAGCTATAACGCCGGCGGAGCACCGGCGATTTTCCGGTTGGACGATCATTTGGAGCGGTTTTACCGCTCTGCCGCCGTCTATGGCATGACGATTCCCTATACCAAGGCGCAATTGACCGAGGCGGTCTGCGGCGTGATCCAGCGGAACGGCTTTATGGAATCCTACATCCGTCCTCTTGCCTATATGGGGGCCGAGACTTTGGGCCTGCGCGGGCAATGCTCGACGGAAACGGCGATTCTAGCTTGGCCCAATATTATGCATGTCAGCGAAGAAAGCCGTCAGCGCGGCGCGAAGCTGACCGTTTCCCCGTACCGTAAATTCGACTCGCGCATGATGCCGACGACGGCCAAGGCTTGCGGACAATATCTGAATTCACGGCTGGCGACGATGGAAGCTCTGCGCCGCAATTTCGACGAAGCGGTGTTGCTGGACATCAACGGCAATGTGGCTGAAGCGGCTGTGGCGAATGTGTTTGTCGTGCGCGACCGCGTTTTGACGACTAACGATGAAAAATCCTCAATTCTGATGGGCATCACGCGCGATAGTGTGATGCAGATTGCGACGGCTTTGGGCTATCGCGTGGAAGTCGGCATCATTCGTTTGGAAGATTTGCAGAAAGCCGACGAAGTTTTCCTGACGGGAACCGCTTGCGAAATTCTGCCGATTGCCGAGTTAGACGGAAAGCCGATCGGAAGCGGTCGCCCCGGTCCTGTGACCGAGGAAATTCGCACTTCTTACGATAACGCCAAGACTGGTCGTTCGAAAGAAAGGGAACACTGGCTGCATCGCGTTACCGGTGCCGCGTCGAAACAATGCGCGTAAATCTAGTATAGGGAATATAGGCTATGGAAAATCCGCTCAAGCTCAGGCGCATTCATCATGTCGAATTCTGGGTCGGCAACGCCCGGCAGGCGGCCTATTATTACCGCAAGGGTTTCGGCTTCTCGCAAACCGCCTATAGCGGATTGGAAACGGGGCAACGTCAGCAGACTTCCTATGTTTTGAGTCAGGGCAAGGCGAATTTTGTTTTGACGACGCCGATGACCCCGGATGATCCCGCCGCGCAGCACATAAAGAAACACGGCGACGGCGTTCGCGATGTCGCGTTTGAAGTCGATGATGCCGATATGGCGTTTGCCGAAGCGGTGCGCCGCGGTGCAAAACCCGCTGTCGAACCGCACGATGTCAAAGACGAACACGGCACCGTTCGCCGCGCGGCTGTGCATACCTATGGCGACACCATTCATTCGCTGATCTCATACAAAGATTACAAAGGGCCGTTTTTACCGGGCTTTGCGGCATCCGCGATTGCGGGAGATGATTGCGGCATTGTGAAGATCGACCACGTCGTCGGCAATGTAGAAACCGGCAAGATGAACGAGTGGGCGGATTTCTACGCCAATGTTTTCGGATTTCACCGTTATATAACTTTCGACGACAAAGACATCTCGACCGAATACAGCGCCTTGATGAGCATCGTCATGTCGGATGACTCGCATGTGGTGAAATTGCCGATCAACGAACCCGCGCCGGGAAAACGCAAGAGCCAGATTCAGGAATATCTGGAATCCTATGGCGGCCCCGGCGTGCAGCATATTGCACTTCAATGCAAGGATGTCATTGAGGCGGTCGGCAAGATGCAGGGCAATGGGCTCGACTTCCTGCGCGTGCCCGATGTTTATTACGAAACTTTGCAAGACCGCGTCGGCGAGATCAAGGAACCTATCGACGAACTCAAGAAGCTCGGCATCCTTGTGGATCGCGATGACGAAGGATATTTGCTGCAGATTTTCTCAAAGCCCGTCGAAGATCGTCCGACCGTGTTTTTCGAAATCATTCAGCGCAAAGGTTGTCGCGGATTCGGCAAGGGAAATTTCAAAGCTTTGTTCGAGTCGATTGAGCAGGAGCAAGCTTTGCGTGGAAATCTCTAGCATGACTGCAAAAGCGAAAACGCCCTTATCCTACCAATCCGGTTTCGGCAACGAATTCGCGAGCGAAGCGGTGGCGGGCACGTTACCACAGGGCCAGAATTCTCCGCAAAAAGTGGCGTACGGTCTTTATGCGGAACAATTGAGTGGAACAGCGTTTACGGCGCCGCGCAGCTCTAACCGGCGCAGTTGGCTTTATCGCATAAGGCCTTCGTCCACGCACAAGCCGTTTCAGCCGATTGGTCAGGGCAAACTGTGCAGCGCGCCTTTTGAAGATTTACCGGTACCACCAAACCAGTTGCGCTGGAATCCTTTTCCGGTTCCTTCCGAACGCACAGATTTCATCGACGGCTTGATGACAATGGCAGGGAACGGCAACGCGCACACGCATACGGGTGCCGCGACGCATATCTATGTTGCGAACGCATCGATGACGGATAGGTATTTCTACAATGCCGACGGCGAGATGCTGGTCGTGCCGCAGCTTGGCGCATTGTCGCTGCATACAGAAATGGGAGTTCTGGATATTGCGCCGGGCGAGATCGCAGTAATCCCGCGCGGCGTTCGCCTTCGTGTCGAGCTTATCGACAAAGAAGCGCGCGGTTACGTTTGCGAGAATTACGGCGCGATGTTCCGTTTGCCGGATCTCGGCCCAATCGGCGCAAACGGCTTGGCTAATCCGCGCGATTTTCTGGCTCCGGTCGCGGCGTTTGAGGATCGCGAGGGCGATTATCGGCTGGTGGCGAAATTCGAGGGGAAATTGTGGGAAGCGGCGATAGATCATTCTCCTCTCGATGTCGTCGCGTGGCACGGCAATTATGCGCCTTATAAATATGATCTCGCGCATTTCAATTGCATCAATTCGGTGAGCTTCGATCATCCCGATCCGTCGATTTACACGGTGCTGACCTCGCCTTCGGAAATTTCCGGTACGGCGAATGTCGATTTTGTGATTTTCCCGCCGCGCTGGATGGTCGCCGAACATACGTTCCGCCCGCCGTGGTTTCATCGCAATGTCATGAGCGAATTTATGGGCCTGATCCACGGCCAATATGACGCGAAAGCCAAAGGATTTGTGCCCGGCGGATCGAGCCTGCATAATTGCATGTCGGGCCACGGCCCCGATGCGGAAACTTTTGAAGGCGCGAGTAAGGCCGAACTCAAACCTGTTTATCAAGGAGGCACGATGGCTTTCATGTTTGAAACGCGCTTTGTCAATCGGCCCACCCGGTTCGCGCTGGAATCGCCCCAACTCGACCGCGATTATTACGAATGCTGGCAAGGGCTTCAGAAAAAATTCGGTGGCTAGCACATGCAACTCTCCACACATCAAACAATGCAAGTGGCAGCAATGACAACGGGAATTCTGTTCGAGGGATTGATCGATTATGCGGGTCTGTTTCCCCCGGCATCTTTGGGCATGATTTCGGCTGTGGCCAATTATGATCTTTATGCGCAGTCGCAACACCGAGGCATGCTAGGGCGCTTCATCGTTCCGGCGGCGCGGCTGGAGGAATTTGATGAAACGGCGGCTGCGTTGTCCAGCACGGCGCTATGGGAGTTGTCTGTTCTTATCGGAGCGGACGAAGCCGCCGATATAGCGCGAATCCGTGGGTTTAAAGGCAGGAATAGACGGTTTGTCATCAAGTCGGTCGAGGCGAAAGTGACGAGTGGCGAAGATGTGCGCCGTTTGTCAGCGATCATTCCGCGTGAAATGGAATCCTATTTCGAAATTCCGCTTGCCGGAAATGAACAAGAATATATTGACGCCGTGGCTCAATGCGGAGGCCGCGCCAAAATTCGTACTGGTGGAGAAACGCCGGATAAAATTCCTGCTGCGGAAAATGTCGCCGCGTTTTTGCATCTGTGCGCGCTGGCCAAAGTGCGGTTTAAGGCGACGGCGGGGCTGCATCATCCCTTGCGGTCTATGCATCATCTGACTTATCAGGCCGACAGCCCCACGGGAATGATGCATGGATTTTTGAATGTTTTTCTGGCGTCAGCCTTTATCTATGCGGGAATGGATGTGGCGGTTGCGAAGGAACTGCTTGAAGATCAATCGTTTGGAGCGTTTCGTTTTGGCCCAGATGAGATTTTCTGGCGCGAACATCGGCTTGGGCTGGCTGAATTAACTGCGGCGCGGCAGCATTTTTCTATTTCCTTTGGTTCCTGTTCCTTTACGGAACCTGTCGATGATTTGCAGTTGCTGGGGTTGCTATGAAGCCTGATCTGGATGAAACGCATGAAGCAGGCACGCAAAGCTGGGTTGAAACGGCCAACGTCGCCGATACCGATTTCCCGATACAAAATCTGCCCTTCGGTGTTTTCCGGCATTCTGGCGCGGCGCGGGTAGGGGTTGCGATTGGAGATTCCATACTCGATGTCGCGAGCGCGTTGGGCGCAAGCGATGCCGCCGCAGAGGCTTGTGCTTCGGGTTCGCTTAATCGCCTGATGTCTTTGGGAACGGCATCGCGCCGGGGCTTGCGGCGCAAACTGCATGCTTTGCTGCGACAGGATGCGGCGAAAGAAGAACGGCAAAATGTTTCCCGGTTTCTCGTGCCGCAATCCGAAGCCGAAATGCTTCTGCCAGCCGAAATTGGTGATTACACCGATTTTTATGCGTCGATTTTTCACG
This sequence comes from Alphaproteobacteria bacterium, assembly GCA_049697595.1. GTDB lineage: Bacteria > Pseudomonadota > Alphaproteobacteria > UBA9219 > UBA9219 > CAIXLI01. Next base: position 7,992 of record JBAVWC010000059.1, on the reverse strand, counting down.
CGACGAATGTCGGGCGTTTGTTCCGGCCCGATAATCCGCTGTTGCCGAATTACAAACATATTCCTATCGGCTATCATGGCAGAGCTTCGTCTTTGGTGCCGGACGGAGCCGCCATTCGGCGTCCGCGCGGGCAGACGCGCAGCGGCGATGCTGACCCTGTTTTTGGGCCCGCTAAATCTTTGGATTATGAACTGGAACTTGGGTTCTTTGTCGGCACCGGAAATGTGTTGGGCAAAACCATCCCGATTAGCGAAGCCGAAGAACATATGTTCGGCGTTTGTCTGGTGAATGATTGGTCGGCGCGCGATATGCAGGCTTGGGAATATCAACCGCTCGGGCCTTTTTTGGCGAAGAGTTTTTCGACGACATTGTCGCCCTGGGTTGTGACGATGGAAGCGCTCGCTCCCTTTCGCGCGGCGGCTTTTGCGCGTCCTGAGGGCGATCCGCAGCCGCTTCCTTATCTTTTGGATGCGGATAACCAGAAATTTGGCGGTCTTGATTTGAAGTTGGAAGTTTTGTTGTCGTCGGCGCGCATGCGCGAAGCGGGCACAGCTCCGATGCGCCTAAGCCAGGGCAATTTCAGCAATATGTATTGGACAATGGCGCAGATGCTGGCGCATCACGCCAGCAACGGCTGTAACATGCGGTCGGGCGATCTGCTGGCCAGCGGTACGGTTTCGGGGCCGGACGATAATATGCGCGGGTGTTTGCTGGAATTGACTTCGGGTGGCAAAAATCCGATTGCGTTGCCCTCGGGCGAGCAAAGAAAATTTCTGGAAGACGGCGACGAAATCACGCTGCGCGGATTCTGCGAACGCGACGGTTTTCATCGCATCGGCCTCGGCGTCTGCCGGGGAAGAATTGCCGCAGCGTCGTAATCATCCGGCCTTTTTTGCCGCTTGCCACGGCGTTTCTGGCACTGGCGTTACGGGGCCTTTGCCCTCGATGAACGATTTCAGATTGTCGATAACCAATTGCCCCATTGCCTGACGCGTGGGCAGCGAGGCCGAACCGACATGCGGCAGAAGAACCGTGTTGGGCAGCGTCGCAAATTCCGGATTAGGATTGGGTTCGTTGTCATACACATCGAGTCCGGCGGCGAGAATAGTGCCGTCGCGCAGTGCTGTGATCAACGCGCTTTCATCGACCAGAGAACCTCTTGCGACATTGATGAAGATACCGTCGGGGCTGAGGGCTTTGAGGATCGGCGCGTTGACGATGTGGCGGGTTTCCGCTGTGCCGGGGGCTATCAACAACAGAATATCGCACGCGGTCGCGAGTTCCAGCAGGCTGGGATAATAGGTATAGGGGCTGTCGGGAACGGGCTTGCGGTTGTGATAGGCGATTGTCAGGCCGAAAGATTCCGCGCGTTTGGCGATTGCTTTGCCGATGCGGCCTAATCCGAAAATGCCCAGTTTGCGGCCCTGCAGGCTGGCCGTCAGCGGGAATGATTTCTGCGCCCATTTTCCGGCGCGCAGATAGGCATCGGCTTGCGGCAACTGCCGCACGGTGGCAAGGAGGAGTCCGAGCGCGAGATCCGCGACTTCCTCGTTCAAAACATCGGGCGTGTGGGTAACGATGATATTATGCGCGCCACACCATTTGGCGTCTATCGCGTCATAACCCACGCCGTGATGCGCGATAATTTCAAGATTACGCATCTGGCTGAGAAACGGCCCGTCGAGCGGTTTGACGAGGCTATAGCTGAGAATGCCGCGAATGCGATCTTTGACAGCATCCAATGCTGCCTGAGGATCGGTGGCCTCATAGATTTTATGCAGACGACAAATGGGCTCCGCACGTTCCAGAATAAAGGACGGCGGGCGGGAGAAAAGCGCGACATCGAAATCTTGCATGAGGATCGACCTTGTAAGGTTGATAATCATGCAATTCTATACCATTTGGCGCGCACCGCAACCTGGGGTCATACCCTTGCTGGCTATATCGCTAGCAGCCGCAAAACCGTCGCGCGGTCAATAGCCCATAAAAATGTCGAAAGCCTTGGGCCCGCTTCTTTGCCAATAAGCAGGTTATAGACATCTTTGAAGAAACTGCGTTGCGCGACTTTCAGTTCTTTGTCGCTCAGCGCGGGGTCTTTGGGGATGCCGTATAGGTTTTCGTCAAGAACGGCGATAGAAGGCGACGGGTTTTCCAAAAACGCGCGCAGTTTGGCGATCTGGGCGCGGCGTTTGTCGTCGAGGGTCGCGGCATATTCGGCATTCGGCGCGTCGCGCAGCTTGATGATTTCTTCGGGGTTGTAGCTGGTAAGCCACGCTTGTGCTTTCGGCAGACGCGCCGCGATAGAAGCAGGGCTGCAAGGGATGTCGGATTGTTCGGCGAGCGTGCGCAATTTATCCGGCTGCCATTGCGTGATCTGGCCCAGAGCCACGGCTTGCTTGAAGGGAAGCTGTGGTTCTGCGTTTTTCTGCACGCCGCTGAATTGCAGGATTTTCTGTCGCGCGGGCGAAGCTTCGCCGCGTTGGAATGTCGCAACTTCGCGGTCGAATTCGTCATACTGGCGATAGACTTCGGTGTCGAAGGCGAGGTTGAAGCTTTGGGTCGGCGAACGGCGCATATAAAGCCATTTCAGCAAAGCAGGTTCGTAGATTTCCAGCAAAGTCGCAGGCGAAACGGCGCCGCCTTTCGAGCCGGACATCTTGCCGCCCTTCACGCCCTGAATGCCGACGAATTCATAGCCCTGAAAAACAGGCGGTTTAAATCCGAACAATTCGCGCGCCGCCGTGGCCGATGAGTCATAGCTGCTGCCGGGCGTGGCGTGGTCTTTGCCGCCGGGTTCGAAATTCACGCCTTCTTCGCCCCAGCGCATCGGCCAATCCAGCTTCCACGGCAATTTGACGATAGGCGTTTCCTTGAAATCGATCTGTTCGGTTTTGTCGGTAACCAGGCAGCGATAGGTTAGTTTCGTGCCGCCGTCATAGGACATCACCTGCGTTTTATCCGAGCCGGAAAAACGCGAATAGACGGTGACGGGGAAATAGGTGCGGCGAAAAGTTTCAGGGTCGATGCCTTTTTCCTGATTGCCCTTGTCGGTTTTAAATTGAAGCTGAATGTCGGCGGCCTTTTCGCGGTGTTGCAACACGAAGGCGATGCGTTCCACATAGCGGCCCGATTTGTATTCTTGCGTCTGATAACGGTAATCGGGCGTTATGCCCATTTCCTTCATCGACTCTTCCAGCTCGACTTCAAAGCGGCGGGCATAGGAGGGAAATTTGCCTTCGGGGTCGGGGACTGCCGTCAGCGGCATGCCGATATAGCGCGAGAAAGACGGATCGATTCCGACAGGAACCTTGCGGAAACGGTCGTAATTGTCCCACGAGAAAAGCAGCCGCGCTTTCTTGCCGCGCGCTTCGAGTTCCGAGGCAACGGCAAGCGATGTCGCGACATCGCGGAAATTGCCGAAATGAACGATGCCCGATGGGCTGATGCCCGCCGCGCAGGTGTAAAGCTGCTGATCGGGAAATTCGGCGAGAACTTTATCGACGACTTTGCCGACCCATAACCCGTCGCCGCTGTCGGGAGCGGCAGCATCGATAACCGAGGCGGCAGACGCCTGATATGCATTTTCTTGTGACACGATAAGACCTAATCCCTGAATGAAAGAAGCGCAGGGAAATTAATAACCGGATGAGGGGGCGCGGTCAAATGGAGGTTCTTATAATGCGAGTTTTGCAGGCGCGGCGGACTCATCGGCTGCTGGTGCTACCCTTTGGGGTAGGGGGGGGGCAAAGCCTCGTTGCCTTAAAAGAGGGCCTATTTCTGGATCGTGGCCGCACAGGTTGCGGATCAGAATGGTCGGATGTTCGCTGTCTCCGGCGGCATAAACCACCTTGAGCAGTGGGCCGTTTCCGGGAGCGAAAATCCCCCCACGGCCGTGGAAGGTCTCGGCGACAGTTGCGACCATGCTATCGCTATAGGCATAATCCTTATATCCTGCCGCATAGCCGCCCGTAATATGTCCGAAATGGGTCGATTTGTGGCGCGCCTGAACGATGTCGGGTATGCCCAATTTCTGGGCGACGGCCTGCTCGATTTCGGCCACTGTTTTTGTCTCGCCCGCGCGCAGGCTGTGCCACTCCATATCAATGAAGGCCGAAATAAGATATTCCGCGGTTTGGTATCCCATGTCGAAGGTTTGGGCCGCGCGGATTTTCTCGCGCATTTCCTGCGGCATAACCTCGCCAGTCTTATAATCCTGCGCAAACTGTGTCAGCAAATCCTCATCGAACGCGACCAATTCAAAGAATTGCGACATAAATTCAACAAAATCACGCACGACATTTGTGCCAGCCAGCGACGGATATTTGACGTCCGACAATATGCCGTTCAGCCCATGCCCGAATTCATGAAGAAGCGTCGTATATTCATTCAGCTTAAGAAGCGCCTGACTGCCATCCGTCGGCTTGCCGAAATTGCAGACATTATAAACGATGGGCGTCTTGTGGTCGGGGGCGAGGGCGTCTTGTCCGCGCAGTTCGCTCATGAAAGCGCCGCCGGTTTTGCCTTTGCGGGCAAAATAATCGCCCTCGAATATGGCGACATGCTGCCCGTTTGCGTCCTTGACTTCCCAAGTGCGCACATCGGGGTGATGAGTGGGGATGTCTTTTCTTTCCGTGAAAGTAAGGCCGAAATACTTGTTCGCGGCATAGAACATCGCCTCAATGCATTTATCCAGCGGCAGATATTCGCTGACCTTTTTTTCATCGACGGCGTAATCGCGCGCCCGTAGTTTGCCGGCGTAATAGGGCCAGTCCCACGGCTGCAGGGCATCGGTTATTCCGTCTGCGCGCGCGATTTCCTCGATCAATATTTGATCGCGCAGAAGCGCTTGCTTCGCTGGTTGCCAGAGAGATTCAAGAAATGCGTTCGCGGCCTTCGGCGTATCCACCATTTTGTCTTGAAGCTGCATGTGGGCGAAAGTCTCAAAGCCCAGAATTTCGGCTTCGCGGCTGCGCAGCCGCATGATTTCTTCGATGATCTTGGTGTTGTCGTTTGCGTTATTGTTAGCGCCTCTGGCCTTATTGGCTTTATAGACGATCTCCCGTAAATCGCGCCGCGAGGATTCAGTCAAAAACGCTTCCGTGGCCGATATGCCGAGGGTTGCGACGAATGCGCCCTTCATCCCTCGTTCTTCTGCCGCGTTCGCTGCGGTTTTCAGATAGGCTTCGGAAAGCCCCTGGCGATCTGCATCCGTGACGAGGGGCAGGGAGAAAGCCTGCTGGTCGGCTCTGATATTCTGGTCAAACTGCGTTGCCAGAGTGCTCAGCTTGGAGCCCAGGTTTTTGAGCTCGTCTTTGGCCGCTGTTGGAAGATGCGCGCCGGATTCTTTGAATCTGCGATAGTATTTTTCGACGGTGCGGCGTTCTTGCGTCGGCAGCGTGTCGCGCGCCGCGTAAACCGCGCTTACTTTTTTGAACAAGGCATCACTCTGGTAGATGCTGCTGTTATATCGGCTGAGGATCGGCGAGAGCCGCTGGTCGAGCGTGTCGAATTTGTCGGTCGTGACCGTTTGTGTGATGCAGTTAAAAACGGATTGAACGCAGGACAGTAATCGCCCGGATTTTTCCAGCGGCAGAATTGTGTTTTCAAAACTCGCGGGATCGGGATTTGCGGTAATCGCCGTTAGTTCGGTTACGTTCTGCGCGATCCCTTGTTTAAGGGCCGGAACAAAGTGTTCGATCTTGATGGGGGCGAACGGCGGGGTCGCAAAGGGCGTATTCCATACCTGAAAAAAGGGATTGTCGTTGTTCGATTTATTCATTCTTTTGCCCTATGCCAAAATTGATCGCATCCGAGAAACGGTGTCAGTTTAGCACGATCCTCAGGACGGGTAAAACTGAAGCTTTACTTCCAGATGTCAGTGTATCTATTTGTTTTTGTATTTGATTTTAGCCGCGAGACATCGTGCGGGCAGGGTCATGATGCGTGGCCGTGATTAATTCCTTGGCCAGATCCTGAATAACGACCGATGTCGCACCGGCTTCGATTTCGCCCTTTTCGGTGAGCATAACGACGCGGCGGCGCACTTCCTGACGGGCCGAACCGCCGGGGAAGAATTTGGCCAAAGTCTGCCGCGCAGAAGGAGCCCCCAGCGCGGTGTAAAGGTGGTTTCGCAACATAACGTCTTCGACCGAAGTCGAGAGCGCCCAAAGTTCCATAGGGCCCAGCGTGTTGATCAGATGTTGCTCATAGCGCCCTTCGTTGGTCGAGAGCAGCAAGAGAACGGGCGCGCCGGAAGGACGCGGCCCCGTAAGCCGGTAGCGCATAACCCACTTCGCGGTTTCGGAAAGGCCAAAACGCTCGGCGGTTTCGGTAATCGCGCGGTCGGAAACGGCGGTACCACAAATCCACACACCCGTCGCAAGATCGACCATGTCTTTGCTGAAATCTTCCAGCAATTGCGAGGCGAGAACGATCTGCACGCCCCATTTGCGGCCTTCGCGAACGTCGCGGATAACCTGCGCGCGCACGGCGGCCGTTCGGCTGGTGCGGTGAAATTCGTCGAAGCAGATACGCTTTGGCGTTTCACGAATGTCGCGGATGCGCGCTTCGTGATAATTATGATATCGCTCCGGCACCTGACGCAGCATGTCCAGACCCAACCACCACGAACGCACCATCGCGTGGCGCGCCAGCATGTACATGATCGCGGTTTGGCGGTCGGCCAGAGCGTCGCCTTGCGGGGAAACGTCCTGTAAATCGACGGCGACGACGCGCGCGCCGCCGATGTCATAGCGCGTGACGGAAGCCAGAATGGGGAACTCGCGCACTGCCGATGCGATCATACGTTCAAAGGCGTGAATGACGGTTTCAGCCGAAGCGCCGATTTGCGTTTCTTCGAGCAAAGCGCGAATTTGCGGCCGCCGCGCGGCTGTTACGCCGTCGACCAGCGTGGGAACGGCGTGGCGTTGCGCCAGCATCGCTTCGTGATAGGCTTCTTTGTCAAACAGGGCGTCAACGACATCCCACCAATAAGGATCGGTGGGCAAATGAATATCATACTTGGCCAGAGCTTCATCGACATCGTTTTCGATACGCACCAGATAGGGGCGCGGTTCGGCGTTCGCGCCTTCGTCATTACGCCAGCGGTACATTTCGTCGACGCAGAGCCCGACGAGCTGCGCCATGCCGTCATAGGCTTCCTGGCCCGGAGCCGTGCAAAGGAGGGTGATGAGTTCGGTCAAATAAGCGCGCTCTTCAGGCAGCGGATCGCGGCAACCGAGCTGTGTATCGAATGGGTTAATGGCGTAATCGGGCGTCATGCGCAGCTTGAAATGCAGCGCTTCGTGGCGGCGTTCCAACGGCAGCGCGTCGCGAATGAGCGAGATGAGCCCCGACGACGAGGGGCCGATGTCGAGAATGGAAACATAAGGCAGCCGCGCCGTACCCGCCGACAAAATCGTACCGAGATTCATCGCATTCATCAAAACCGATTTACCCGCGCCCGGCTGAGCGAAAATAAGATCGAACCAGAGCGAAGTCAGCGACGAGCCCGTTTGATAAGGCCACATGCGTCCGTCGGGCGTGCGCAAGATGATCGCACCCTCGCGGAAGGGGGAGGATGCGCGTTGCCACGGCAATAATTTCACGGTTTCATGAAACGGCATCACAACCGGCGGCGCTGTCGAGGCGCAGGCAATGCCGAGCGCCGACGACATCACGACATCCAGCGGATCGCCGCCGGACGAAGACGCCTGACAATAGCCCCATGATTCCATTGCTTGCGTAAGCGCGCTGATGCGCGTTTCCATCAGCTTGCGGTCATTCTGTTGCGCATAGGTCGCCATCGACACGCGCATTTTGACGACAGGCTCGCTGTGCGAAATTTTTTGTAGAGCCAGCAGCGATTCACGGATCTGCTTGTTAACCTGATTGGTAAAACCGAGAACGCCCGCCGCGAAAGCGCGGAAGGCCGTTCCGTGTATGCCCGCGCTTTCGACCAGGAACGATACGCGGAAGGGCACATCGCTATCG
>JBAVWC010000058.1:0-3038 GCA_049697595.1 Alphaproteobacteria bacterium | reverse complement strand
GCGCTGGGGAAGGCTTTTGGCCCAGGCTTGCAATTGGGCGATCATGATCGGGCTGGGCGAGGCGATGCCGATTGCGCGGCCATTCTGCCGCGCGGTTTTTTCCAGATCGTCGAGCACGGTGGCGATAGCTTCCGGCGATAAATCGCTGTCCAGCCGTTGCGTGACGGTGGCGACGGGCACGCCGGAGCTGACCGCCATATCGGTTACCACGCCGTGTGGCGCTACGCGGGAGTCGAGCACCATAAGGCCGCGCTTGTGCAGCGCTTCGATCACCGTCATGAATTTGTTCGAGTCGGTCGTGAAGCGCGAGCCGCTGATTGTCGTCAGGCCGACATAGCCGACGGCGTGGCGCATCGCGGTTAAAAGCCGTTCCAGATTATCGCCGTTGGGCAGGCTGGTCAGAAGCGTGCCGGGGCCGGGATCGCTGCGCGGATAGTCAAAGGGTTCCATCGGTATTTGCAGCAGGATTTCATGCCCGTCTTGCCGCGCTCTGACGCCCCAGGCTGCGACGACAGGACTTTGCGCATCGAAAGCCAGCGTTACCGTGGGGGGGAGCTGGTTAATCACCTGATCGGTAATCGTGCGCGACATGCCCAATCCGGTGATGACAATCGCGATGCGCGGGCGGTGGTCGGCGGTATTGAAGGGGCGCGCATAAACCTGCCACGGCAGCAAACCATCTTCGCTGATGCGCGGCAGGGGGCCTCCGGCTGTGTCTTCGGTCACGCGGCGGTCGGGGGCGCTGACTAATTTGATGCTGCGGTCGTCCTGATCGTTGAGGGCGGGCGCGTTGGTGTCGGTGCCGACGACTTTGTTGCCGATGGGGGCTAGTTTGCCTGTTTCCATATCGGACGCGGCGATGGTTGTCGCGCCGCCCTCCGTGTGCTGAAGAAGGCGTCCGCGAACAAAGGCGGGCGGCAGGATCATCAAAGCGAGAAGTGCGACCGTCGCCGCCATTTTGACGTTGCGCGGATAGCGCGCAAGGAAAGTCTCGCGCCGCGGCGGCAATGTCAAAGAGGGGGAGGTGGGATCGGACATGAAAGGGATTCTAACACTGTAGGATTCAAACGGGAAGCCGGACTGGAGATATTATTGTGCCGGTGTTTCCGGCGCGGGTGCAGGCGTAGGTGCAGATTCAGACGCAGGAGCAGGCGGCAAGGCCTGGCGTAAAAGAACGATGCTGATGCGGCGGTTGCGCGGGTCTTTGGGGTCGGTGGGGACATAGGGGTCGCGGTCGGCGAGGCCGGAAACGCGGGCGACATGGGTTTCATCGACGCCCGCCTTGACCAGGAATTCGCGGCTGACATTGGCGCGTTCGGTCGAAAGCGTCCAGTTGTCGCGTCCCGACCCGATGACAAAGGGCGTGCCATCGGTATGGCCGGTCACCGATATTGGGTTGGGCATGCGCGCGATAACCTTGCCGATCATCGTCAGCAGCTCGACACCGCGTTCATAAGGGACGGCGCCGCCCGAGGGAAACATCGAGAATTTATCGTGATCGATGATCTGGATGCGCAGACCTTCGGGTGTGCGGTCGAACACGATCTGGTTGACAAAGCCGTGTAATGCGGGGCTGGACAGAATGGCTTGCTTCAGGGTTTGCTCGGCCTGTTTGAAGCCTTCTTCCTCGTTGCGCATCGACATGGCCATCGCCTGTTCGTCTTTGCTCAGGGTGGTGTTGCCGGTTTGGGAACTGCCCTGATTGTTCGGGTTTTTGGCGTTTGGCCCTTCGGTGGCCGGACTTTGCGACTGGCCTTGCGTATCCTCGTCGCCTTCTTCGCCCTTGCCGACGGTCGGGATCGTGACATCTTGCACCGAAGGCTGCGATCTATCGGTTATTTCAGCACCGGGGGAATTGATCGATTGTCCGCCGAACATGCCGCCCGCGCCGGATTCCGATTTCGAAATATTGGCGGGCGCGAAATAGTCGGCGATACCTTTGCGCTGAACGTCGGTGGTGACGTTCAGCAGCCACAAGAGCAGAAAAAACGCCATCATCGCCGTGACGAAGTCGGCATAGGCGACTTTCCAAGCACCACCGTGATGGGCGGCGTGGCCGCCCCGCTTTTTTCTGCGGATGATGATGATGGGTTGTTGTTTATCGGCCATGATGCGTTAGGCCGTCGGCGCAGGCAGGGCGGCCGTCGCCTCTTCGACTTCGGCAAAGGTCGGGCGAACGTCGCTCAGCAATGTCTTGCGCGCATATTCGATGGAAATCGACGGCGCGAAACCTTGCAGATGCGCCAGCACGCCGACCTTGATCGCTTGCAGATATTTGGATTCGGCGGCCAGAATGGCGCTCATCGAATTCGCCATAGGGCCGATCGCGCCATAGGCCGTCCACACGCCCATAAAGGTGCCGACCAAAGCGCCACCGATCAGGCGGCCCAGAACTTCGGGCGGCTCGGTGATCGAGCCCATCGTATGAATAACGCCCAACACCGCCGCGACAATACCGATCGCGGGCATGCCGTCGGCGACATTCTGGATCGCGGTGACGATCGCGGCGTCTTCGGAGTGGTGGACTTCCAGTTCTTCGTCCATCAGGGCTTCCAGCTCGTAAGGCTTGTCCGAGCCCAAAGTGACGAGGCGGAGATAGTCGCAGAAGAACGAAACCGCGTGATGATTGTGCAGAAAAATGGGGAATTGGGCGAACAAAGCGCTCTCTTCGGGGTTTTCGATATGCTGTTCCAGCGCCAGCAAACCTTTGGTTTTGGCCAGCTTGAACACCTGATACATCATGCAGAGCAGCTCGATATAGGCGGCCCTGTTATATTTGGCTTTTTTAAGAAAAAGCCCCATCGATTTGCCGGTGCGGCGAATGACGATCATCGGGTTGCCGACGATAAAGCCGCCCGCCGCCGTGCCGCCCATGATGACGAGTTCCAGCGGTGCGGCCTTGGCCAGCACTTCAAGATGCCCGCCTTCGAGCATATAGCCGCCCATTGTGCAGGCGACGACGGTGATGACGCCGATAATCAGATTCATAATAAGGGGACCGGACGGAGGTAAAACGCCCGTTAATACTTACTCAGTAA
>JBAVWC010000057.1:0-9167 GCA_049697595.1 Alphaproteobacteria bacterium | reverse complement strand
GGGGGGGGATTCTCATACACACTCTAAGGTCATTATTGCTCCATGTTGCGATTTCTCCGCTATATCCTTGAATTCATCGCTGCGTTTGTCGGCGTGGGGATTGTGCTGGGGTTTTTGCTGGTATGGCGATTGAATGCCAAGCCGATCAGTTCCGATTTTCTGACTCCTTATATCGAAGCGGGCATCGAAAGCATCGTGCCCCACAGCAAGGTTCACCTCGGTTCCACTTTGTTAACCTGGAGCAGCGCCGAACGCATTATTTCCGTTCACGCCGAAAACATCGATGTCAGCGATGCGCACGACCGCGAGATCGCGAACATTCCCTCGTTCGATGCGAAGATCAGCGTGATCGGCCTGATGTTCGGGCAATTCCTGCCTAAGGATTTGTCGATTGATCATCCGCAGATCAAGCTGGAGCGCAACAAGAACGGCGCGTTTGTGTTCGGCAATATGGAGATGGGCGGCGGCGATGCGCAGGAAGCGCATCAATCGCCGGATGCTCTCACCGCCGTCATTCATAATGTGACAAAGCATTTGTCGCATGCGGCCCTGATGCATAAATTGGCGGTGACCCGTGCGGTGTTCGATGTTCACGACGATGTGACGCAAAAAGACTGGTCGGTTTCCGTGCCGGAAATTTCGGTAACGCGCAGCCTGCTCAGCGCGGCGAACCACAAAATAGAATATGGCGCGTTGGACGGGCGCATAACGGTTGAGGTAACGCAAAAGGATATCGTGGCGTCTTTGGATGTGCTGTACGCCTATGATCCGGTGCAGGAAACGCATAGCCTGTCTACGATTTTCACCGATTTGACTCCAGCCTTTGTCGCGGGGGGGCATCCCGAGACTTTGGGAATGGGTGCGGCGGCGATTGTCGATTTGCCTTTGACGGGCAAGGGGAAGGTTACGCTCGATAAAAACCTGTCGGTTAAAAACTTGGCGGTGGAAATTCAGGGCGATGAAGGGCATCTGATTTATCCAGCATTTTGGGACAAACCCTATCCGGTTAAATCTTTCGCTTTGAATGCCAGCTATGACCGCGACAAGAAAAGGCTGTCGATATTCGATACGCATATCGATCTGGGAGGGCCGACGCTCGAGCTCGATGTGGACGGCATTCCTCCCACGCAAGAGGGTAAGGATTTAGATTTCACTTTGTTGCTAAGGGCCAATAATGTGCCGATGAACCGCTATGGCGAATTGTGGCCCAAGCCGGTTCTGCCCGATCCGCGTTACTGGCTGCTGACTAATTTGCGCGACGGAAGTTTTACGCATGCCGAAGTCAATTTGAAGGGCGCTCTGGCGTGGAACGATCTGGCCAATCTGTCGATTACGGGCGGCGGCGGGCATTTGGCGGCGGTGAATGGGCGCGTGATTTATCTGGACGGCATGCCTGCGGTCGAGGGAGTCGATGCCGACGCTGTATTCGATCTCAAGAAGATGGATGTAACTATTACGCGCGGCGGCATCGGCAATATCCGCATCTTGCCTTTCACCCTGCATATTACGGGGCTTGCCGATGTCGATCAGGACATCGATATTCCTTTGCAGGTTGCAGGGCCGATGCCGGATATTTTGCGGCTGCTCGATCATCCGCCTTTGGGCTATGCGAAAGCGCTGGGTTTATCGCCTGACGATCTGGGAGGAAAAATCGAAGGCACGGTCGATTTCCGCTTTCCTTTGCTGAAGACTTTGGCGATGAAAGATCTGGCTATTCATGCCGAGGCTAACGCGACATCGATCGCCACGACGAAACTGGTTCCCGGTATTGCGGTTGAGCAGGGGAATCTGGCCCTGACGCTAGACACATCGGGGTTTGGGCTAAAGGGACAAGCGAATTTAAACAAAATACCTTTCCAGATCGTGTGGCAGGAAAATTTTGCGCCGAAGAGTAATGCTCCTCTGCGCCACATGACGGTGACGGGAGCCGTGAAAGACGATCAATGGAATAATTTTGGCATAAACTTTTTTAACGGCACCAAAGGTTCTGTCGGCGTTTCCTTGGATATAACCAATCCCGACAAGAAAAAAATGCTGGTATCTGGCGTGCTCGATCTGGCTCCTGCGGCGGTCAAAGCCGATATGCTGAACTGGAAAAAACCTGCGAATGTTCCCGCCGTGTTGAAATTCACCGCTAATACGGCGCCGGGAAAGCCGGTTATTGTTTCGGCGCTTTCTTTGCACGGCCCGCAGATTATGGCTTCCGGCGATGCGATGTTGTCGCCGGATATGTCGCAAGTCTTATCGGTTAATCTTGTGCCGCTGATCGTCGGGCGCACGAATGTGGAAATGCATTTTAATCAGGTGTTCGGCGCCGACGGCGTGTTGCACTTCGACGCCAAAGGCGTATCGCTGGATGTCGACGGATTGCGCGGCGGCAACGATCCCGACCGCGCCGATCCTCGGCCCAAGCAGTATAATATTCAGGTGGATAAACTTTATACCAGCAAGTTTGGCGAAATCGATAATGCCAAAGTCTCGGCCTCGCGCGATCAACAGGGGTGGATGTCGATTGCTTTGCACGGTCTTGCCGACGGCGATACGCCACTCGACATCGCATTGACGCCGCAACCGGACGGTCATCGCAGCTTCACGATTTCGTCTAACGATTTCGGCAAGGCGATGAAGGGGATGGGATTTACCGACACGATTAAGGGCGGCAAATTTTCGGTTGTCGGCCAAAGCACGGTCGAGAGCCCGCGCGTGATTACAGGTACCGCCAAAATCAGCGACTTTACCGTGGAAAAACTACCCGTTCTCGCGCTTTTACTGAATGCGACATCGCCTTTCGGATTTAGCGGGCTGTTGACAGGTAGCGCGGATTTTAGCCGCTTTCAGGGTGATTTCCGCTGGCAGGGCGACGAGATTACTTTGATGAAGGCGCATGTCTCCGGTTCCGCCGTCGGCATCAATATCGACGGCAAAGTCGATATGAATTCAGGAGACTCGAATTTGCAGGGAACGCTGGTGCCGTTCAGCACCGTGAATAAAATCTTGAATTTCATCCCCATCATCGGTGATATATTGACTGGCGGCGATAATCAGGGCGTTCTGGCGGTGGCTTATGAGATCAAGGGCTCGTTGGGATCGCCGAAAATTACGGTTAACCCTGTATCGCTTTTGACGCCGGGATTTTTGCGTAACTTGTTCTTCCCCGACGATACGACGGATGAAGATAGTAAATAGGGAATAGTATTTAATGACTCAGAAACCGCAGCCCATTTATTCCGTTAAAGCCGAAAGCAATGGCTTCACCGTTTATCGCGATGCCGATGCGTTGCAGACGCCGAAGAATTTGCATGTCACGGTTCCGACGCGCACGTTGGCCGAGGCGATTGTCGCCGAATGCGTCGGGCAGGGCGAGCGTCTGGATTTGCGCCAGATGCCGATGACGCAGATGACTCTCACCGCGCTCGACATCACAGCCTCGCATCGTGGCGAGGTTATCACCGGAATCGTGCGTTACGGCGAAAACGAATTGGTCTGCCTGCGCGCGACCGAGCCGGAAGATCTGGTGGCCGAACAGAACAAAGCCTGGCAACCCTATCTCGATTGGTGCCGTGAAAAATTTAAGGTCGAATTGCAAACGGGCCACGGCATCACCCCGGTTCAGCAAAAACCGGAAGCCTTGACTGAATTGCGCGCCGTGGTTCAGACCTATGATACGTTTCCCTTGACGGGTCTTAGCGAGGCCGTCGGCGTCAGCGGTTCGCTTGTTCTGGGGCTTGCACTGGCGACCAAGCATGCCGACACCGCTGCTGTTTTCCAGACGGCTGAACTCGATCAATTATGGCAAGCCAAAAAATGGGGTATCGACCCGGCGATGCAGGGACGGCACGAAGAAATCAAACGCGATCTGGAAATTTGTGCGAAATGGTTTGATCTGGTGGCGTGAAAATTATCCAAAGAAAAACTAGCCGTTCCCTTTCAGGAACGGCGGGTTTTTTGTGAGGATGCGCCCTTACTCGTAATACTCAAACGCTGGTTCTGCGCTTTTAAGGCCGAGTTGTTTGTCGCGGTATTGTTTGTAGACGCTGCGCATTTCGGCGTAGAAGTCGAGCGAACCGGCGCGGAGCGCGTCGAGCCCTTCGAGGTTCTGGTCGCGGCGTGTTAGGCCGTCGGCGCCCCATTCGGAAAAGACGACGCGGTTTTCATCGCCGTTACCACCGATTGCCGCGAGATACTGCCACGGCGACATAACCATATCGACGCCCAGGCCAATCGCATCGCGGAAATTAGACGGCCCGAACAGCGGCAGAACCAAATACGGCCCGCCATTGATACCCCATACAGACAGTGTCTGGCCGAAATCGCCCATTTGTTTGTGCATGCCCCAACCGTCGGCCACTTCAAAAATACCGCCCACACCCAGGGTGCTGTTGATTGCCAATCGTTCCGCCGTTGTGCCTGCGTCGGTAAGTCTGCCCTGCATAAGATTGTTGGCGAAAATAACCGGCTCGTCGAAGTTGGAGACGATGTTGGCGACGCGGTCGCGTGCATAATCCGGAACGGCGAAGCGGTATAATTCGGTCAAAGGACGGATCAAGAGGCGATCCAGAAAGTCGTTGACGTCGAAAATCGCGCGGTTCATCGGCTCCAGAGGATCATCGAGCGACTTTGCTTCAGCTTGCGCCTCGGGCGTTTTGGGGATATCCGCGCAGGCTGCCAGCAAAGGCAACAGAGCGAGAAGCGCGAGGAGGGGAGAAAGGCGGCGAAGTTGCATGATCACTCTCAAAAAATTAGAATCAAAGAAGCTTTCAAGGTTTATCTCTTCCCTTAGGCGCTAGCAATACCGGAAGCATCAAAAACGTGCATACCAGTGAATATAAAAGAGCAATGGTTAATAATTCGCCCATACCGTGGGTTCCCGGGTGTGCCGAAAAGCACAGCGACGAAAAAGCGACTAACACCGTGGCCGCACTAAATAAAACCGCTCTCGCCATGCTCGATTGCAGGAAGTCCCGCCGTCCTGTTCGCATATAAAAAACAAAATAAACGGCATAAGAAACGCCCAGACTGAGCAAAAGAGGCAGGGCGATGATGTTGGCGAAATCCAGCGGCAAGTGGATAAGCGTGATCGTCGCGAGGGTCAAAGCTCCTGCGATAACCAGAGGCGCAAGCATCAATCCCACATCGCGCGGACGGCGCAAGACGATAAAGGATAGCAACGCGATCGAAAGCACCGCGTAAATTCCGGCGTGAACGAAGGCCGAGATAATAGTGCGCCCGGATTCGCGGATGGAAACCGGCGTGCCGGATACGTTGGGCTCCAGTTTCTGCACCGCGTCGATAAAGCGGGTTAGCATTTTCAAATCGCGCGGATTGTTGTCGTCGCCGCGCTTGGGAAAAATCTCGACCAGAGCTTGTCCGTCCGGCGTCACCCAATCGCGTTTCAGTTCCGGCGGAATGTCGGAGAACGTCACGCGATGCCCGTGAACCATGTTTTGAATTTCCGTCACTTTGGCTTGCAGCGGGCCGATGATGTTGTCTTGCGCGCGCTTCAGCTTCTCTGGCGTATAGTGCGCGGCGAGGCGATCGAGAGCGTCGGCCAGCGTTTGAGCGCCGGGTAATTTGTCGTCTGTCTGATGCAAGATCGCCGATGCCCTGCGTATGGCGATCAGATTGGCCTCATCGGTCGGCGCGGGCTGGTGAGGCAGGGCAAAGGTCGGCGCGAGCAGCGCCGTGGTATCGGCGATCATTGCCAGTTTTTTATCCTGACCGTCGGGAACAAAGCTGGCCAAGGTCATAACGTGATCGACTTCGGGAAGCTGGCTCAACGTCGTGCCGATCTGTTGCGCGTCTTGCAGCGTGGGTTCCAGCAGCTGCGCGGCATAGGCGTCGGAATCGTTGTCCTGCATCGCTTCGAACATTGTCGAGACGGATTCGGTTTTCGGGTCTTTGAGATCGAGAGGGTCGAAGTCGAAACGCACTTGCGACGCAATCGCCAGCGCCGCCACAGCCAGAAGTATGATGCACGGAATAATCACCCTGCGCTGTCTGGCCAGAAAATTGTTCAGCCAGGCGAGCCCGCCATAGCCGATGCTTTGGCGCTCTGCCGGAGGCCGGGTCAAAGTCATCAGCGCGGGCAGTAAGGTAACGTTGAGGACAAACGCGATAATCATGCCCACGCCCGCGATCAGCCCAAGTTCGGACACGCCGCGATAGGCGGTCGGGATGAAAGAAAGAAACCCAAGCGCGGTCGAACCCGCCGCCATTGCCAGCGGCAGCGCGATCACCTTTGCCGTGCGGCGCAAAGCCTCGGCGTGATCGGGGGGTTGATGATGCTGGTCGCGGTAACGGACGCCGAATTGAATGCCAAAATCGACGGCGATGCCGATAAACATAACGGCAAAGGCGACGGAGATCAGGTTGAGCGATCCCACTGCGGCGGCGGCAAACGCGGTCGATGCGATCAGCCCCGCGCATAATGTCAGCGCGATAGGAAGAACGATGCGCCAGCTTCGCATCGCCAGAAACAGCAAGCCGATGACGAGAACGCCGGACAGCACCGTGGCAATGCCTGTGCCGTGCGCGACGCTGGCGAATTCTTCGTCATTCAAGGCGACGGGGCCTGTCAGGCGCATATGTATGCCATATTGAGGCGTGAGCCCCAACTCAGTTGCGAGCTTGCGTATCGTCTTTGTGGCGGCTTCGCCGGGTTCCAGAGCGGAATAATCCAGAACCGGTTTGGTGACAATAAATCTACGCAATTCCCGCGCTGCGTTCGGGGAAGGCGGCATCATTTTTGCCCAGTCCAGCGGGAGATCCTGTCCTGCGTTCGCGGCATTGATCGTATCTCTGACCGCAGCCAGCGTGCGTTCGATTTGCTGGATCTGTGGCGGATCTGTAAGCCCCACTTGAATGCCTTGCATCATCATGCCGATCATGCCTAAGAATCCGCGCAATGAAGGGTCGCTGATCGTCGTGCCCAGCATCGGCTGAGCCTGTGCGATTTGGTCGAGCGTCGCAGCCAGTTCCGGTTCGGACAGGAACAACAATCCGTTGCTGCGGAAAAAGGGCAGCGCATCCGGCTGCGAGACAAGGGTGAATTTATCCGGCATTGCCGAGAGTTTTTGGGCCAGAACGGACGCTGCGGCATCGGCATCGCCAGCGGTATTGCCGTCTATAACGATAATGAGATTGTCGACCTTCTGCGGAAAGGCGCTTTCCAGTTGTTTCTCGCGCTGGCGCCAGACCAGATCGCCGGACAAAAGTTGGTTAATATCGGTGTTAATCTTAATATGCCCTGCGACATAACCGCCCATAATAAGGCTCAGAAGCAGCATCGCCCCAACGACGAGTTTGGCGAAACGGCGGCTGAAATCGACGATTGCGATGAGGAGGGAGGTGAACACGGGATACCCACAGTTAAAAAGATTACCTACAAGTAAAACTATAGCATTGCGGAGACAAGCTTTTTTGACTATCTCTTTCCCTGTCGGGGAGTAGCGCAGTCTGGTAGCGCATCTGGTTTGGGACCAGAGGGTCGCAAGTTCGAATCTTGTCTCCCCGACCATTTCACAGTTCCGCACCGTTCCATACGGTTCCAAAAAACCCATAAAACACCGGTGTTTTATGGGTTTTTTTGTGCTACAATGCTTCACATGATTTCCGTGCATCCCACCCCCATGCGGGTATATTTGTGGGTACGGAGAGGTTTCAGGAAGGAGCGTACCCACATCATGCTGTTGACCAATACAAGATGCAAGAATGCCAAATACGGCGAAGGCGACTCGAACAAGCTGTCTGACGGCGGCGGGCTCTATCTTCACCTGAAACCGTCAGGCGCAAAAATCTGGCGGCAGAGATACCGTTTCGGCGGTAAGGAAAATACCCTGACGCATGGCCCATATCCGCTGCTTTCCTTGCAAGAAGCACGGGATAAGCGCGAGGAAGCCAGAAAGATGCTTTTGGCCGGAAATGACCCTGCACAGGTTAAGAAAGACCATAAACTCGCCGCCACCATCAACGCCGCCATGACTTTCGAGTTGGTTGCCCGCGAATGGCACGAACTCAACAAAGATCATTGGTCGCCGCGCTATTCGATGGATATTCTGCATCGGCTTGAATCCGGCGCATTTCCCCATTTTGGTAGCCGCCCGATTGCTGACGTGACAACACCGCACCTTTTGGACGCCATGCGCCGGATTGAAAAACGCGGCGCATCAGAAGTCGCCCGCCGGACTTTACAATTCTGCGGCCAGATATTCCGCTATGCGATCATGACCGGACGCCTAACCCGCAACCCCGCCACCGATCTACGCGGCGCACTTCGCCCCTCAAAACACGAACACTTCGCCTCACTGGATACGAAAGAACTGCCAGAATTTTTGCGCGTCCTTGATTATAACAATGTCCGGCTTTATCCCCAAACGCGCCATGCCATTCGTATGCTGATGCTGACCTTCGTCCGCACCAGAGAATTGATTGAATCAAAATGGCCTGAATTCGATCTCGAAAACGCCGAATGGATTATTCCTGCCGAACGTATGAAAATGCGGAAAGTCCATATTGTGCCGCTGTCAAAACAGGCCGTAAAAATTTTACGCGAAATGAAAGAAATAAACGGCAACCGAGAATATGTTTTCGCCAGCGAAGCTCGCCCACGCCAGCATATGAGCAACAACACAATTTTGTTCGCCCTCAAACGCCTCGGCTACCAAGGCCGCATGACAGGCCACGGCTTCCGCGCCCTCGCCATGACAACAATCAAAGAAAAACTAAAATATCGCCACGAAGTGGTTGACCGCCAACTCGCCCACGCCCCGCGCAACAAAGTCGATGCCGCCTACGACCGAGCCAGCTTCCTCGATGAACGCCAAAAGATGATGCAGGATTGGGCGGACTACCTCGATAAAGTCGCAGCGACGGGCAAAGTCATTCATGCAAAATTTGGGAAGGTCACAAAATGACAGCCGTCACTTCCCTTTTTTCTTGCCCTGTGGGGTTGCGGCTGTTTCTGCCATTTTTGTGATGGAACGAATGGTGCCCAGTTCCAGCGGTTGAACAAGGCGCACGAGGGTTTCGATTGCGTTTCGGTGGGTGCGCCCCTTGCTGAAATCGGTAGGGGCAAAATCAAACAATTCAGATAGGGTCACGCCAAGGGATTTGGCGACGATGACCACTGTTTCAAGGCGCATGCTCACGACGCCGCACTCGATATTTGA
>JBAVWC010000056.1:0-3173 GCA_049697595.1 Alphaproteobacteria bacterium | reverse complement strand
ATCATGAAGCCCGTTAAAAACCCCGATACAACGCCCAACATTCATTCGACGCGCGAAGGCTGGCTTAGGGCGGCAACCAACGAGTTGCGCTCTTATTTTGAGAAAATTGGTTACCCTCTGCCGGATAACATCCGTTTCGCCATAGCCTTTACATCCAGTGGCAAGAAAGGACACCGGCGCGGCGAATGTTGGCATCCGGCCTCAAGCGCAGACCAACATTTTGAGATTATCATCCGCGCTGACATAGACGATCCTGTGGAAGTTCTGGGGCTGCTTGTTCCGCAACTTATTCATACGCTTTTGCCGTTAGAGGCCAAGCATGGCAAACAATTCCGGGACATTGCTTTGCGCGTCGGGCTTGAAGGGCCGATGCGCCACGCAACACCGACAGCCATGTTAGCGGAGCGTTTACGCGCAATAGCATCCGCGCTTGGCCCGTTGCCTCATGCACGGCTCGAATTTGCCGCCTTGTCCGGCAGCGTCAAGAAATCCGGCGCGAAATATCTGAAAGCCGAATGCAGCACATGCGGTTACACGGTTCGCCTGATCGAGAAATGGGCGAAGGCCGGATTGCCGGTCTGTCCGGTCGATGTCGAACATGGAGCGTTGGTTTGCGCCTTGCCGGAAGACGACGCGGACGCGCCCTCATCTGAATGACACGGGAACTCTCACGAGCGTTTCGTCAGATTGATTGTTCCAAAATCACTTTTGCGAAAGGACTTTCCCCATGAGCCATTATACAACCCATGCCGTCAAAACGGGCGTCGCTAACAGGAATACGCCGGTCATCTGGCTCAACGTTTTTCGTTATAACGGTTTTCCGTTATATAACGGAAAATCCGTTAAGGGCGGGTTACTAACCCGACCGCCGAAAAACGTAGCAAGGCATGTGCATGTCGGACATGCACGCCTTGCGAGGGGGTTGCACCCCCATCGACCCCCGCCTGCCGTCTGCCCGCGCATACGCGCCCAAAAAGGAGGCCAGCATGACCAATAATCATCTGACCCGCGTTTCGTTCCGCGTCAAACCGGACGAGCGCAAGCGCATTGTTGCCGATGCTAAGTTAGCCGGTATGACGATGGGTTCCTATGCGCGGTCGCGGCTTCTGGAAGCGCCGGAAACCAAGACCGTCTATCGCCGCACGATGACCAAGCGGCTGATGACCAAGCTGATCGGCGACATCGGGCGCGTCGGGAACAACATGAACCAGATCGCGTTCAAGATGAACAGCGACATCGTTCTGTCCCCCCTCGACAAGCACCTGCATGAGGAAGGTGTGCGGGCGCTTAAGGAAATGCGAGCCGCCCTGATTACCCACCTGCTGAAAAACGGCCCATGCTGATATTCGGCGCATCGGTCGGGGATTGGAAAGAGAAGGCTGCCTATGCGCTCGACAAAGCCGACAATGAGTTTGCCGAAATCCGCGACATACGCTGCGAAGGCATCGACGATGTGCCAACCGCCCTCGCGTTTATGGCCGCGCTTGCCGTTGACACCAAATGTATAGAATTTCTTTACCATGCGACGATCAACCTTTATCGCGGCGAACGGCTGACCCGCGAGCAATGGATGAAGGCCATCGACAGGCTGGAGAAGAATCTCGGACTTGAAGGCCATTACCGGATCGCCTTCGAGCATATCAAGAAAGACAGACAGCATTACCATATTTACTGGTTACGTTTGCCTCCGGCGGGCAAGAGCGGCCCTGCCGTCAATATGGGGAACAATTATCGTATTCACGAAGCCACGGCTATCGCGCTCGAAAAGGAATTTGGCCTGAAACCGGCTCCGCGCCGCCAGAAAAACAAGCCTTCGCGCAAAAAAGAGGAAATCAACCAACGCAACGGCAAAACCCGCATTTCTCCCGACCTTGTGACCAAGGAAGTGACGAAGATTTATCACGACAGCAAAACGACAAAGGACTTTCTCAAGAACCTCGGCAAAGCCGGATATACAATGACACGCGGCAAGCAGGACAAGCTGGTGCTGGTCGATAAGAAAGGCGGCTACCACGGCCTCATGCGCCGGATTGACGGCGTGAAAGCAGGTGATTTTAAGAAGAAGTTTCCCGAACTTGAGACAATGGTCTTGCCCTCGCTTGCCTCCGTATTGCGAAGCCGTCGTCCACCATCGCGTCAGACATTCAGGAAGGTTGCTCATAGCGTCAGCCGGACACGGCCAAGTTACAAAGCGCACCGGACATCTCATCGGACAGGTCATAACCCCTATATGTCCATGCCGAAGGTACGCAGCCTGACATCAATCTGGGCTGAAGCCCGTAGCCGTTACCGTCCCAAAGAGGAAAGGAAACACTACCCGGCACCTGTCATGCGGAAGCGGCGGCGCAAGAAAAGCGAAGAAAACACATTGGCAAGAGGTGGGCCTACCCGCGCCGAGATCGAGAATGCCGAACTTCTGTGCTGGGCGTGGGAAAACCACCGCATCGACATTCTGTCGCAATTCGGGATTATTTTGCTATCCGACAACCCGACGCTTTCGGAGTTAGTGCAGCATGGGCTAATTCCGCCAGATGCGCTGGAGCCGTAAGAGAACAAAACAGTAGCCTGTCAATTCCACAGGGGCAGATTTTCCCATCCCTCAGGAAAGCCTGTTTGTTGAACGTTGATGCCTGCGGCAGATGGGAACGAGGCCAAATGTTCCTTGAGGCGATCAACCCATGCCGTCGTCGGGTTGATTGTCCGCAAGAAATACCGCATCACGGCAGCAACGCCATACAAGCGGTAATTAGCGAACTGATCGCCTACCAAGGGATTTAATAACGGCATTTCACCGGCTTTGGGTAATTTGGGGCGATCCGTCAGGGAACGATTCCACAAACGCGCGTGATGGGCGCAGACATTGCGGACAAGATTCATGCTCCGCATCCAACTGGTCAACAATTCGGGACGAGGAATGCCGTAGCGGAGAGCAATCGCGGCAAGGTCGTCGTGCCGCATTCCCGACAGGAATTTTGAGAGCATGCCAAAGTCCCACAACTCTATGGCAATCCAGATCGGCAAGGAAGAATTGTAGGTCTGCTTGTAGTGAAGGATAAATTCTTCTCTGGAATAAGCGGCCAGCTTGTCGAAACGCGCAAGCCACTCGCTATGATCGCTGTGGCCGGTCGTTAGGTTTACCTTCTTGGTAAAATTACCATGCAATAAATCGGGGT
>JBAVWC010000055.1:0-2924 GCA_049697595.1 Alphaproteobacteria bacterium | reverse complement strand
GGCAATGGGAAACGCGGAATTTTTATAACGACTCTAACTCGACGACGCAGGAAGCAACTTTGGCCGCCCTCATCGCTTTCCCCGCCGCGTCTATCGTTCTGATTTTCGGCGGCGCGGACAAGGGATTGCCGATAGACCACATGATCAAACACATCGCCGACAACAATATTCGCGGCGTTTTGATCGAGGGGACGGGCAGCGACCGCGTGTTTGAAAAACTGCCGCATCTTAAAACGGTCGGCACGATGCATGACGCCGTAAAAACGGCGATAGAAATTTCGCAGCCGAACGATAATATCGTCCTCAGCCCCGCTTTCGCGTCGTTCGGAGTTTTCAAAAACGAATATGACCGCAGCGACCAGTTTATGCTCGAAGTTCAAAACCTGATTGAAGGGAGAGCCACATGCAGCCGCTAGCACGTTCCGACCGTTCCGTTCTGGGCCGCTGGTGGTGGACGGTGGATCGCTGGGCCTTGGCGGCTTTGGTCGTCATTATGGGCTTCGGCATTTTGCTGATTCAGGCCTCGACCCCCGCCGTCGCCGTCAAGCACGGGTGGAGCAATCTGTATTTTGTCGAACGGCATCTGGCGATGCTGATACCCGCGATTATGATTATGTTTCTTATCTCGCTGTTGCCGCCGAAAAAAGTGCGCCAGCTTGCAGCATTCGGCCTCGCAATCGCGTTGCCGCTTCTAATCATAACGCCTTTCATCGGCACCGAGATCAAGGGCGCGGTGCGCTGGATTCATCTTCCCGGCCTTTCGATTCAGCCTTCGGAATTCGTCAAACCCCTGTTCGCCGTTACCGCCGCGTGGCTGTTCACGCGCCAATGCGAAAGGCGCGGCTTTCCGGCGCTGAGCGTCAACATCGCCCTTTATCTGATTATCGTCGTTTTTTTGCTGATGCAGCCCGATATCGGCATGACATTTCTGGTGTCGGTTATCTGGTTCGGGCAGTTTTTTCTCGCCGGACTTCCCGTCGCCTTTGTCGGCATCAGCAGTGCGGTGGGCGTCGGCTGCCTGTTCATCGCCTATCATACCTTTCCGCATTTCACCGCGCGTATGGATAAGTTTCTGAGCCACACGGGCGACACCTATCAGGTCGACCGCGCGCTCGATGCCTTTGCCAATGGCGGCTTACTCGGCACGGGGCCGGGAGCGGGGACGGTCAAAATGTCGATTCCCGACGCGCATGCCGATTTCGTTTTCGCGGTCGCGGGCGAGGAGCTCGGCCTTCTCTGGTGCCTGTTCATCGTCGGGCTGTTCGCCTTTATCGTCATCCGCAGCCTGTCGCGCCTGCGTCACGAAAACAACCTGTTCGTCGTGCTAGCCGTCAGCGGATTGCTGATCGAATTCGGTTTGCAGGCTGTCATCAACCTCGCTTCGACAATGCGCCTGATGCCCGCCAAAGGCATGACATTGCCGTTCATCTCCTATGGCGGTTCGTCGCTTCTGGCTTTGGCGATAGGCATGGGAATGTTTTTAGCTTTAACGCGCAAGCGGTTCGGCCTGAATGAAGAAGAGTAAGGGCTTCGAATAGGGTTAATCGTTCGTTAACGATCAAAAACAGCCGCCAATATAGGCATTCGGCAAAGAAATTATTAATAAATTATTATGCCTCTTCCTCTAGACTCGCGAGAGCCCCTTTCCATAACAGGCATAAGATGTTTCTTATCGTTTTTGTAACATTGATGATCTCGGTCATCGGGCTCTATGCACAGGTGCTAAGCCTGCAAGCGGCCAAGGTGTACAACTCTCAGGTAGGGTTAATGCAAATGATGGTCGCGTGGCACGGGGGAGCTACGAATCTTGCAAGGGCGAATGCGGCCGCCATACCCACCGGCGGGTGCAATTTGACAGCAGCCGTAAGCCCGCCTTGCGGATTTGGCGCGCTCGCTGCTGGTTCTCCGTACTTACCAAGTGGGTACAGCGCTCAAAACTTCAGCTTCTACTCCATAGCCTACCAAAACGGTGGGGCTAACTATGTCATCACCTTCGTCCACGATACAGATACCTCCGGTAACTTAGTGTTACCGAGAACTGGCGGCACTTCGGTCGGCTATACAATGAACAGTCTTATGCGGCAATTTGCCCACTCAGCGCCCGCCATTCTAACCTATGGCTCGGTAACGAGTGCGCAGACTTTAACCATTCAGACACCCGGGGCGAAAACCAGCACAGGTTTGCCAATGAACACGATGGTGTATACTAATATTCCTACAGTGATTCCAGTAGGCTCTCTCGCAATAATCTCGGCAGCCCAATAACAAAGGAGAACACAAATGTTCCGTCGCAAGCAAAATAATCGTCTCAGTGGTTTCACCCTGATCGAATTGGCGATAGTCCTGGGCATTGCCGGTGTTCTGGCTGGAGGGCTGTGGCGCCTGATGTCCACGGGAACCCAGCAATCAAAAGATGTGGCGACAGCGCAGCAGCAACAGATTATTATCAACGCGGTCAAAGGCTTTCTGGCGGATACGACAGCCACTGGCGGTCAGGCTATGCTAAACTCAATGGGAGCAGCCGCAAAAATACCATTGATGTCTTCAGGCATGTCCTGTACGACCCCCCCCACCCCTTACTTCGCGACATTTTGCACCTATTTGCCGTCAGGCTTTACACCAATGATGACCAATCCATATGGTCAAAGCTATACGGTTCAATTGCTGTCCGGCGGAACCACCCCCACTCTAAATTATTCGTTTATGATTTTGACTTCCGGCGGCACGACGATTCCCGACACCGACGGCGGACGCATTTCCGCGCTGATCGGCAGTGACGGCGGCTTTATATATAACTCTTCTGTTTGCGGTGCATCGTCCGCGACTTTGGCCTGCGGCACAATGGGCGCATGGTCTGTGAACAACGTCAAAACCACATATGGATTTGCCACATCCAGCATTGGGGCGATCGCTTCTCTCAGCTT
>JBAVWC010000054.1:0-5969 GCA_049697595.1 Alphaproteobacteria bacterium | reverse complement strand
GATAGGAAGGCGTTTATGGCCAGCAAACTCAACAAACTGTCCAATTTGGCGGTGACGAGACTCAAGAAAGATGGCATCTATTCTGACGGCGGTAATCTGTATTTGCAAATCAGAGGCGACGGCGAATACAAGTCTTGGCTGTTCCGATATATGCGGCATGGCGAGTCCCATGACATGGGGTTGGGGCCACTACACACGGTTTCCGCTGCCGATGCTAGGGCAAAAGCTCAGAAGTGCCGTACCATGCTTCTGAATGGCATTACCCCCCTCGATGCCAAAAAAGACGAAACGGCGGCAGCTCGGCAAGCAGCCACCAAAGGCACAACATTTGAGGCTTGCGCCAAAACCTATATCGACTCCCATAAGGCAAGCTGGAAGCAGGAGCGCCATGCCGATCAATGGAATCAGGCTTTGGCAAAACATGCCTATCCCACTATCGGTAAGTTGCCAATTCAGGCCGTTGATACCGATCTTGTTCTAAAGGTTCTTCAGCCGATTTGGGAAGAGAAGACCGAAACGGCCAAACGTCTGCGTGGACGCATCGAAAGCATCATTGATTGGGCAAAGGTCAAGGGCTACCGGCAGGGAGAAAACCCTGCGCGTTGGCGGGGGCATTTGGACAATCTTCTTGCCAGCCCCAATAAGCTGATAAATGTCGAACACTTTGCTGCCCTGCCTTATGCCAAGGTTGGTGCATTTATGAAGTCGCTGGACAAGCAAGAGGGCAAGGGAGCCACCGCACTCAAGCTGGTCATCCTGACGGCTGCGCGTAGCAATGAGATTCTTGGCGCAACATGGGATGAAATTGATTTCAAGAGCAAGGTATGGACTGTTCCGGCTGAACGCATGAAGGCCGGAAAGAAAGAGCATCGTGTTCCCCTGACGGAGCCGGTTCTTGCAATCCTGAAAGACATGAAACAAGAACGGAACGATATTGAGGGGCCTGATGACCCATGCCCTTATGTTTTTCCGAATATAAAAGCTGACGGCTTTCTTTCCAATGCCGTGATGCTCGCCTTACTAAAACGGATGAAGCGCCGCGATATTACCGTGCATGGGTTCCGTTCAACATTCAGGGATTGGGCGGCGGAGAACACCGAATACCCTGATGAGGTTGTCGAGATGGCTCTCGCCCATACAATTCAGAACAAAGTCAAAGCTGCCTATCTTCGTACTGACCTGTTCGAGAAGCGGCGGATTCTGATGGATGAATGGGCAGCGTATTGTCAAAGGTAGGGCGAAGATAGAGGAATCGTTACGCAAAATAGCGGCTTACAATTACCCACAAGTTTTGCCCCAATAATGGCTCCCAGTTCGATGTCTGTCAGACGGGAGAGTCCGCGCCACATGACCATGTTCCCGGGCGGTGGATCGGGAAGCGCGCGCAAGATATAGACTCCGCCCCATCTTAATTCTTCGAGCATCGTCACCCTAAATAAAAAACCGGGGGATAAGTAAACCCAAACCCCGATCTCAATCCTCTTATTATTATACGGGGCTTCTTATTTGGCAATCACGGGCATAGCGCACTTCTCATTTTTTTTCTACTTGCGCCGTGATGTCGCTTAATGTCGTGACTGCCGCATAAGGCTCACTTTCACCCTGATAGAACAGCGGCTCAGAGTTGATGAAAAACCAGACAACCGAGCTATCCCGATGGGGCATCCTGTGGAAAGACATTCGAGGCAGAAGACACGATCCCGAGACGCGGTAGAATCTCCCTCACCGAAAAATCATGCATTTCGGAGGAAAGGCTCGCCATCGCATCTTCGGCAAAGACAATTGCGTATCCATGTTCCCATGCGGCTCTGGCTGTCGACTCGACACCGAAATTGGTGGCGATTCCACCGAGAACAATGGTTTGTATGCCGCGCCTGCGCAACTGAAGGTCGAGGTCTGTACCATAGAAAGCGCCCCACTGTCGTTTGGTGACGATAATATCGGTAGGCTCAGGCAATGCTTCGGGGAAGTCGCTAAAGTCAGCGGGCAGGCCGTTGGTAGAGCGCGACATCAGTTTGTCAACCGGCTGCCGCAAGGCGTCTGCGTGGTCAGCTGACCAGCCGACCCGAACCAGCACGACCGTGGCCCCGGCCTTCCTGAAACGCCGAGCCAATTCCGTCGCCGTCGCAAGAACTTCATCACCGGAGCGCGGCGCAAGGGGCATCCCGATAATACCTTTCTGCAAGTCAATCAGTACAAGGGCCGTGGTGCGAGGATCAAGCTTCGTCATAAGCAATCTTCCTTGGCTTTGGTTAAACTTGCGCTATCGCGCGTCAGGTCAAATGTTTTGACAATGTCACCGTCCTGGCTCTATCCGTTCGTGACCGAAAATCCCCCTACGCCCGGCATAATCACAAAATTATAAAATATTTCCGGGATGCCTGGCTTGCCGCCAGGGAACGGGAAAACCTGCGACGTTAGGTTGTTTGCCCTGATACGAAGATTCACGGGTTTGTCGAGCAGCGCCGCGTTTGAGTTGGGGAGGAAGCCTAGCCGGGAAACAGCTTGCACCATACAGCCCACAATGGCGGCGGTATTGTTGGGCGCGACGCGCTGAACGGAGCAATTCATCAAAACAGACCGCATGACAGAACTACAGTCAGGAGCGGCGCACACATCGAGGTATACAACTGGTGGCATTGGCGTGCCCACACTAAAAGGCGGGGCGAACTTGAACGTAAGGGCAAAGGCAGGACTAGCCGCCCGGGCATCGAACGAAGCGACAAGCGCAAGCGCCCCCACAACCAACGCCAGGACAATACGAAACCGCATGATAACCTCACAAAGAGAAGAG
Source organism: Alphaproteobacteria bacterium (assembly GCA_049697595.1). Lineage (GTDB taxonomy): Bacteria > Pseudomonadota > Alphaproteobacteria > UBA9219 > UBA9219 > CAIXLI01. The sequence goes on along the minus strand of JBAVWC010000054.1, from coordinate 3,175 downwards.
TTGATTGCTACGCTTCAACCCTGTCAGGCTATCATAGATAACTCTCATTATGGGCACCAGCCCAAAAGCAAACTTGTTTCATCTCTTTCTTTCATTCCATAGCGAATTAGGCACTACGAGCGTGACAATGGATCACCCACCCTCTAATCTGGAAGCGTTATTTCGTTGTCATTTACATAGTTTTCAGAGTTCTATCGGGAGGGGCTCATGCGCTACAATCTGCTCGGCCAAACTGGCTTATATGTGTCGGTATGGAACGGCAGGGTGAGTACCGCGCTAAACAGCCGATAAAAGAATGAACGAAAAGAACGACGATCACACCATGAATTCCACGCCTGCGTCCCTTAATCACGGAGGAACAGGTCGTCTTGCCATGCTTAAGCGATCCTTCCGGCATCGGAACTACAGACTGTTCTTTGCAGGGCAACTCATTTCCCTGATTGGCACATGGATGCAAACGGTGGCACAGTCGTGGCTGGTCTATCGTATGACTGGTTCATCGGCGATGTTGGGATTGGTTGGGTTCGCTAGTCAGATTCCGATCCTGATTCTATCTCCCATAGGCGGCGCTGTAGCCGACCGTTATTTTCGTCGCCGCATTCTATTGATTACGCAAACATCCTCCATGTTGCTGGCGTTGTCGCTGGCGATTTTGACGCTGACGAACAGCGTTCAGATTTGGGAGATCTTTGCGCTGGCCAGCATGCTCGGGGTCGTCAACGCCTTTGACATTCCGACACGTCAGGCTTTCGTGGTCGAAATGGTCAAGCGCGAGGATTTACACAACGCTATCGCGCTCAATTCTTCGATGTTCAACGGCGCGCGCATAGTCGGCCCGGCGCTGGCTGGATTGACGGTGGCGATTGTGGGCGAGGGCTGGTGTTTTTTGCTCAATGCCGGGAGTTTCCTTGCGGTTCTGGTAGCGCTACTGGCTATGCGCCTTCCGGCTTATCAACCTGTTCACGCCAAAAGCAAAATGCTGGACCACGCGATTGAAGGTCTGACATACGTCGCGCGTTCTGTCCCCATTCGCTCCCTTTTATTGTTGCTGGGACTTTCGAGCCTGACGGGAATGTCTTATGTCGTGCTGATGCCGGTGTTCGCCCACAGCGTCCTGAATGGCGGCGCAATGACCCTCGGCGCGTTGATGAGCGCTTCCGGCTTCGGCGCATTGCTGGCGGCGTTGACCTTGGCCATGCGGCCATCATTGAAGGGCATCGTCGCATGGATAGCCAACGGCGCTTTGGGCTTCGGCATAAGCCTGACGCTGTTTGCGTGGTCGTCAAATGTCTGGCTATCTACGCTGCTTCTGGTCGTGGTGGGCTACACGATGATGATTCAGATGGCGTCAAGCAACACGTTGATCCAAAGCATGGTGCCCGATGCCTATAGGGGCCGCACGATGGCGGCCTATTCTATGGTGTTCATGGGCATGGCTCCATTCGGCGCGTTGCTTGCTGGATTGGTGGCTGCACGTCTCGGAGCGCCCACCGCCGTCGCGTTGGGAGGAATAGCCTGCATCATCGGCGCGCTGCTTTTTCGGCGGTTTCTTCCCCGAATAGCGTTGTAAATTAGGAGAATGCCATGCCTTTAACCCGTATATTAATAGCTCTTCTAGCTTTTCTTATGGTGGTTCTTCCCGTTGATGCACAAGCCAACACCGTCGCCTCTATATCCATCGCCGCCCCTAAAGCCTTGAGATCAACTCTGAACGAACTGGTCAACGCTTGGAAGACAAGCGGAGGAGACATTGTTACCGTTTCTTATGATGACAGCGATGATCAGGCTGTCGAGATAGAAATGGCGGCAACTACCTACGATTTATTTATCGTCGGAGATTCCGTTGCCATACACCGGGTAATGTCGAACGGTAAGGGGGCAACAATGTCGCCTCTGGCATCTACCTCGCTTGTTCTGGTGGCTTCCAATCGGGAGAAGGCCCCGACACCTTCTGTGAATGCCAATCTGGTATCGTTGCTGGGCACAGGCCGCTTGGCGATCTGCGATCCACAATCTGACGCGGTGGGTGGTGCCAGCCGCGGCGTCCTGAGCGAAAGCTGCATCTGGAAATCATTGCAAGACCATTTGCTGATTTTGCCAGATTCTCCGGCTGTCATCCGCGCAGTTCAGTCCGGCGATGCCCGTTTTGGCATAACTCTTCGCTCTGATCTTCTTCACGTCTCCGATGTCCATGAGGGCAGCGCATTTACTGATGGAACAAACCCGGAATTCACCTATTTTGTTATTGGCATAGTTGGTCGCCAGCGACCGGAAGTCAGGCGCTTTCTCGCGTTTCTGCACTCTCGTGAAAGTGTCCGTGCCATTGTCAGTCATGGGTTTACTGCAATTGCGCAGCAGGATTAGCAGGGCTATTTAGTCAGCCATGAAAATTAGGCCAATTACGCTTGATTGTGTTTTACGCAAGAAGATCGCCCTCTTCCGGATAGACAAAAGAAGGCCAGAAGCGGTACTGTGCCAAGACACTTAACCCATCTACGCCAAAAATGATTCTGCGCCGATCTTGCCTCGTTCATCAGTTGCCTGTTGGCCAAGACCGCATTCTGATCGTGCATGCTGTCAGCCATATGCGCCTTCCTGCGGATCGCGAAGTCGATATTCTGCTGAATTATTTCGCCGAACCGCGCCGTGTGCCCGAAGATTGCGCGGCGTTGATGGAGATCATCCCTTACTCGCGCGATGCGATTGAACGCGCGATTGCCGGTTTGGTCGAACGCGGCGTTCTGACTGAAAAAATGCCGGAGGAAGAGCTGGCTGCTATTGGAGCCGAACTTGCGCCGACGCATGGGCGCGATCCGGGCGAGATTCTGGAGCATTATCGCCGCCAATCGCAAGAAGGCGCGAAGCCTTATTGGGCTGTGAGTTCTGCGTACGACTTAAATGATTTAGGTACTGCCGCTCAACGCGTCGATGTTCTGTTGTTCGGAGATTGCGATATTCAGATGGAAGCGGATTTTTTGCGCCGCGAAGCCACGAAACGCGGCATAGATTTGCATGTCTCGGCGACTTTTCCCGACGATGTTCGTTTCGCCAGCGAACATAAGCATGACGCGATTTTCATCGGCGCGTTGCGCGCGCGGCATTTGATTATCGATCACCACGTCCCCGGACAAAGCCCACATGCCGTTTACATCGCGCAGGCGCATCAGCTACTGAC
>JBAVWC010000053.1:0-19140 GCA_049697595.1 Alphaproteobacteria bacterium | reverse complement strand
GGGGAAGGCAGCTTGCGCCAGAAGGCGCAGCTTAATCTTGATGCCATCCAACTCCTGAAAGTTATCGAACGGGAAGGGCGGCAAGCCACTCCCGACGAACAACATATCCTCGCCCGTTATACGGGGTGGGGAGCCATGCCCGCCGTGTTCGATTATTACACGGGGCGTCATGACGAATGGAACGAAGTCCGTGATACCGTCCGCAAGCTGCTGACTGACGAAGAACACCGAGCGGCGCGCGCCTCCGTAGCGGCTCTCATTTTCTTCGGTTTGTTTTCGATGACGGTATTGCTGTTCTCGTCGGGCATGTAGCAATGCAGCGTTCCGTGATCGGAATTTATCGGACAAACCGGCAGTCCGGCTTTCGCCCATTTGGGAAGAATGCGGATCGTGTAACCACAAGCCGCGCTGCATTCCGCCTTCAACGTCCGAACGCCTGTTTTCTTTGGCGCATCGGAACGGGCGCTGTAGTCCAGTTTCGCATGAGGCAATGCGCCGAGATTAGCGGCAATGGCAACCAATCGTTCCCGTAAAAGCGGCGCGGGCGCAGTCTCCCTCATTTTGCCTTCCAACCCTACGCGCAAGGCGATTTCTCTAAACTCCTTGCCGTGCTTCACCGTTGGCGGCAGCAAGGAATGGATCAATGTGTGAACAAGGATGCCGAGAATATCGACGGGGTCATCTTTGTCGGCTTTGATGATGATTTCATAATGCCCGTCTGCCGATGCGTCGGGATGCCAGCACTCCCCCGAAATTCCTTTCTTGCCGCCGGACGTAAACGCAATTGCAAATCTGATTTTTTCAGGCAGCGCATAGCCCAGCATTTCAAAATAGGAGCGCAACAGGTTTGTGGCCGACCTGAGCCAGCTTTCACGAGCATCATGAAGATTGTCTTTTTTCATTTTATTCCCCTTTCTGTGAAAAAACGGCGCGATGAAAAACAAAATGATGGCGCTTTCCGCCCTCATTTTGGTTAAGTTTGTGTAAATGGGAGTGTTGGGATTTTGGGCTCACCAGCCGCATATACCGCCAGTTTCCATGCCATCAGGGGATGGAAAACAGCATCTGGCCTTTGGGTTATCTGCTAATGGAAAGTATCGGTGTTGGGACGATGAGGGAAGAGTAGCTAGCGATCCAAAGAAACGCTATATGGGAACCATCAAGGTGCCGTGGCCGTCCTCTCGATCCAGCTCAACAAACTCCGTCATGCCTTTTGAGCCGCCGCAGGTTGTCTTGAAGAACAAAGCTTCAAAAACTTCTTTCATTTGTTCATCCCATTCGGCAGCGATTGCCTCATGAACCTCATCTGGGAGCATTTCGTTATAGTGTTCAAGATATTGAGACATGGTAAGGCTCATCGTTTCCCTGAATTCCTTTTCATCTATTTGCATGGGACACCCATTGGTCGGTTGTTACGCAGTAAGGTATGTCTGCCAGCGTTTACACGCTTGGCTTTGCGCCATTGGGGGGCTTGACCGCAGAGGGACGGCTGAATGTCGGCTCCATTCCCTTGTGGAGCTTGCGTATAATTTTCTCGGCTTCGAGCTTTTCTTTGTCGGTCGGAACAAAGTTCGTCACCTGAACGCCGTAAACGCTGGCATACGCCCATGCCTTGACGCAGTGCTGGCTGTCACCCCGAACTTCCATCCGCCCGCCCCAGAGCTGACGTGCATGTTCGCAAGCGGCGGCATAGGCTGCATCAGGTCGGTGTTTTGGCTTGCCGGTCAATTTAATCTCGGCTTTGGTGACGATGACTTGGCATTTTCCGCTAACCAGAAGGTAATAGCCGGACTCGGTATGGCTGATTGCCTTGTGCGGCATCTTTCTCCATATTTTCTGGATTGCGGGAAACTCTCCAGAGGAAAAATGTGTTTTAGGCTCCGCGACAGGATCGCGTAAAGGAAGGATGGGCGGCAGCGCGGGACGTTTTCTGGCATCCGGTGCCGTGTTCATATTCGCCGGTCTGGATATAAAAGCAGCCTGTTCATAGTCGGGGCTATCAGGAATGGTGGCCGTTGCCTCTCCATTGATTTGCGCCAATTGATTGGTGAAATAATCGGTTACGGCGTCTTTCCCCAAATAAGCCTCCATATCGTTGAAGTCAGTCGCGTTGTTCGGTCGCTTGTGGCCAAAAGCAGGGATGATGACCTTTCCATCCACGGCTTCAGCGGCCTCGGTCGCCGCAGTGACGCCGGGATTGCCCTTGGTATTGATGTCGTCGTCAGCGCATAGAATGATGCCCGCCTCTGGATTTTGCGCGCGAATGGATTCCGCTACATGCCGAAGATTTCCAGCGTTATAGGCGACGACGACCGGAAGGCCGGTTACTGCATGGATCGTCGCCGCAGTCGCATATCATACGCTTTACGCCCTCAATCTGGCCAGAAACACGGTTTAGGCGTGATAACTCCTTGCTATGATCTGGGTGCAGTTTTTTGTCGCAGCAATCTACTTTTTTGGATTTCATAATATATACCCCCATGGGTATATCTACCTCTTCGAATACTACAGGTCAAATAGATTGAGCGCCGCTTTAATTGGCTTCCAAGAGTCATGCGTGAAATCTTGGGGATCATTAAAGCCTTGTGTTTCTTAACCGTTTATCCTGTGGCTCGTGTAAATAGTAATGCCATGACCATCTGGATCATTTATGCAGAAGAGATGGTGTCCATAAAATGTTTCGTCCGGAATGTCTCCAGCAACAATTCCACGATTAATCAATCCCTGTCGATATGGCTAGCCACAAGCCTTGCTGCATTCCGCCTTCAGCGTCCGAACGCCTGTTTTCTTGGGCGCATCGGAACGTGCGGCAAAATCTAGCTTTGCATGTGGCAACGCACCGAGATTAGCGGCAATAGCGACCAGCCGTTCCCGCAAAAGAGGCGCGGGTGCAGTTTCTCTCATTTTGCCTTCCAACCCTACGCGCAAGGCAATTTCCCTGAACTCCTTGCCGTGCTTCATTACAACGCCTCGGTTGACCTAAGCCTGAATGTTGCTCAAACACGCGGTATGGCAATCACGCTCGTCAAGGCTAGCAAGAAAACATGACGGGAGCCTGTGTGGTGAAATAGGCGGGAGCTTGAAGGGCATCAAACATCTCATTATTTGTGCCACCTCGTGCCAGCCTGTGTCCTGCTGACGCAGTCAAAATTGTTGGGGCAGATACAGAAGAAAACGGGATAAGCATAGCGCTTAAATCAGCACATTTTTTTGTCCACCAAATTGTCCACCAAACTCTTAAAACAGCCCGATTTAGGGGGACACAGCCTGAGACAAGAAATTCAAGAAACCCCTGTAAATATTGGGTTTTTGAGACATTGAGAGACTTGCAGAAACCAGTCGGCGCTCTTTACAAAACCGCTGCTCTACCCCTGAGCTAAACCGGCAGTTATCAATTAACTCATATAGTTAGAAGCCACCCGAGTGAAGTAAAATCGGCTCTGACCCCCAATTTGACCCCCAAATTGTTTTAGCCAAGTTTTGGGGTCAAATTTGACCTCGCCTTTATAGCAGAGCGGAAGGCCGTGTCGAGTATTGTAGCAGCGTCATTTTGCATTGTGTTAGTGACATGCGAGTACAAATCAAGGGTTGTCGTAATCGTGCTATGCCCCAACCGTTCCTGAGCGATTTTGGGATGTATCCCCGCCGTCAGTAGCTGCGTGGCGTTCTGTCGGCCTTGCGCCCAGTATCTTCCTCGGCAAAGTCGCCAGCGATATGCAAAAACCAAACGGATTGGTCATTATCACCAAGAGCGACCTGCCCGACATTCTGCACCGGCTTAAACTGACTGACATCTATGGCATCGGCGCTCGCATGGAGCATCGGCTTAATAGCGCGGGAATAGGAACGGTTGCCGACCTCATGCGAGCGTCACGCCAGCAGTTGCGACAGGCATGGGGTGGTATTAACGGTGTTCTTTATTATGAGTTGCTGCATGGGGCGGATTTGCAATTCCCCTCATCCCTGCATAGCAAAAGCATCGGCCACCAGCATGTGCTTGAACCGCAATTGCGTACCATCGACGGCGCGCGCCAGTTTGCCCATCATTTGCTGGCAAAAGCGGCAGAGCGTCTGCGGCATCAGGGTTATTTCTGCTGCCGTCTTGGATTGAGCCTGTCAGCTGTTGGGGATTGGGGACAGTTTTGGGATGAGGTTGGTTTTCACGAAACACAGGACACTGACTTCCTGTTGGTGCGGCTGACGCAGCTTTGGCAGAAAGTGCCGCGCATGAAACCCATCAAGGTTGGAATTGTGCTGCTTGGCCTTGTTCCTGTCGCGCAACACCAGCCCGATTTATTCGCTGACAATTCACGCCGCCAAAAACTTTCTCCTCTCGTTGACAAAATAAACCGCCGTTATGGACGCGGCGCAATCGCCTTCGGAAAACCTTCAGACCAGATCAAGCAATTCACAGGCCACGCCGCCTTTCAAAGGGTGCCGGAGCAGTTTGAGTTTTGATTCGTGATTTAAAGGGCTTTGTCAGCATTGAACTTTCATTTTGTGTAATGGACAAATCGCATAAAAGACATTATACGATTTCATCAGCAGGAGCTTTTATTATGCGCCACAGATTATCTAGACGAGCCATCGGCTTTGCTGTTTTTTATATACTTTTCACGGTTTTTCTTTGTTACATCTGGGTAAGCCATAATATCGCTTACAACAAGTTCTCATGCACTTTGCTTGATGCTTTTGGTGATTTTTTATGTGTCACTGCAATGCTCGTTGTTGCGATAATTCCATCGGCAGCAGTATTTTTGTTTTGTGAACTTTCTGGAAGACCCATTGATAACGCGCCGGACGTGCACTGGACTCAAGGTAACCTAGGCATTGATTGGAGAATGTTCATTTCACTTGTATTGGGGGTGTTGCTCGCTTTCTGGTTTCAGGGATGGAGCGCATCTTATTACAACTCATATAAAGTGTGGGCACACGAGATAGTGGGGTGTGTAGGTTATGGGGCGCCAAAAGACCCAGACTCGGCTGTGAGCCCTTCAGAGCCGTAAAAGATTCACACCATTTTTATCGGAAGGGTCCCGTTGGTTCTTCTTCTATCGGAACGCATTTCGCCCGACGCATGAAGAACGCGACTTCGCCTGTGGTTATCTTTTTCAATCTCTTGCGAATGTACTTCGGCGTTTCAGAGTTGTTTGCCCAAGCAAACAAGTCTTTGCCGCTTACGAGAGCCGTATATCCTTGCTGCCCTTGTTTGGCGGCCTTAAACCCAATTAAGCGACCCGCCGCCAATTCTTGACCAATATCCTCATGTGTCAGGTCAAAGATGTAGGGCAATTCGTAGAGGTTAAATCCGACGCTTGCTGGGTTTTCTAAAAACATTTCTGTTGCTAGGTCGGGGGCAAGAAAATCCCCATCGTCAGGGTCAAAAATCGCATCAGCTACTGTTAGCCCAGTCTCGGCTTCAATCTGAGCTAACAACTCTGGTGGTGTATTCGCAACCATGTCTCTTGTAAACTTCATGTTGGGTTGCTTCTCGTGGTCAGTCATAGGTTATGCCTCTTTGCTCTTTGGGGTGGGCTTGGCAAGGCCAATAATGATAGCGTAGAATTTCAGCCGCATATGTAAAGAATTCTTTAAAACAACCATAGCAGTATCAGGATGAAACAGGGGCTTTCTATTGAGTTTTTCACAACAGCCTGCCTTTCTAATCTCCGATAAAGGCCGTGAGGGGCTTTGTTAAAAACCCATGTCGCCATGTGATCAAATAACTGATAAAAACAGGGCATTGCCGTGCTGATTCTTGCGGCGGCACTCAATGTCAGGATTTTATCTTTATGACCACCATCCACGAAATTCTCGAACAATTCAGAGAAGCCGCAACATCAAACCGTGATTTGGGCGATAAATTTGAACGCTTGGTGGCAAATTATCTGGTCACAGACCCCTTGTGCGCCGACAAATTCAGCGATGTCTGGCTCTGGACGGAATGGCCTGATCGTCGAAATAAACCCGATACAGGCATTGACTTGGTAGCTAAGGAACGTGCGACGGGTATCCAAACCCTTTTCCACAAAAGCATTTCCCAGCAACACCTTTTTTGAGGAGGGATTCATGCGCCATAAAGGATCTATCCGCCAACGCTCAGAAGACACCTACGGGCTTCGCTATAGTCTCGGAACCGACCCCCTGACGGGAAAGCAGAAACGCATAGATGTCACATTCAAAGGTTCATACAAGGAGGCCAAGGTCGAACTGCTCCGATTAGCGCCACGAAGCCGACTTCATATTCACCGCATTTTGAGTTCGGCGCTTACACACGAGTTTATCAAAGCGATCACTAAATTGCCCAATTTGCCGAGGGTAAGATTTCACGATTTGCGGCACTCCCACGCCACCCAGTTGTTGACGGCAGGCATACACCCAAAGATCGCTCAGGAACGGCTTGGGCACAGCACCATCACCACAACTATGGATCTATATTCCCACGTTACTGACACGATGCAGGACGACGCTGCGGCAAAACTAGACACCGCTTTTAGGTCTGCTATAAAGGCACGATCAAGCCAAAAACCAGAGCTGAGTTAGCTCGTTTTTTTGACGCAATTTTGGTTTGGTGGACAAATTGGTGGACAAATCAGATTTTGCTTCACTGAGGCGGCCTCTAACTATATGATTTGCTTGATAACTGCCGGTTTAGCTCAGGGGTAGAGCAGCGGTTTTGTAAACCGAAGGTCGCGGGTTCAATTCCTGCAACCGGCACCATTCGCCTTTCCAAGGACGTCTATTGCCGTCCATTAAAATTTATTGAAATCCATGTTCGATTCGGGAGGCTTGTTCCTCCTGATGATGCCCAATGGAGGCAAATGGTGGCGCTTCAAATATCGCTTTAATAATAAGGAGAAACTGCTGTCCTTGGGAACCTACCCCGACATTTCTCTAAAAGCCGCGCGTGATCGACACGATCAGGAACGCAAGAACCTGGTCGATAAAATCGACCCCGCCATTAACCGTAAGGCGGTGGAGGCTGCATGGGCTGATGGTCAGGCTAATAGCTTTGAGGTAGTAGCGCGGGAATGGATTGGCAAGCAATCTGCTATCTGGGCACCGTCGAATACGAAGAAAAATACAGGGCAGCTTGAACTCAACATCTTCCCTTGGCTTGGCAAATGCCCGATTGCCGAAATCAACTCACCCGAACTGCTGGCGGTTTTGCGCCGGATGGAAGTGCGAGGGGCTACTCACACGGCTCACAAAGTTTTGCAAACCTGCGGTCAGGTCTTCCGCTACGCTATTTCCACAGGCCGCGCCATGCGCGACAGCGGCTTGAAGCCGAGCAGCGGTATCTGGACTGGCTGCATGGATTCGATTTGAAGCGCGGTGGGCCAGGTGCCAATAAGCAGTCGCTGGAACACACGCGATAGCTTATCTAAATCATGGGGCAACCCAAGGGGAGACCAGAAGGAGACCAGAAGGAGACCAGAAGGAAAAAAGCGGCTCTTAAGGGGTTATTTTTCCCTATACTTTCTTTATTTCTATGGCCTCAAAAGCATATAGCAAGTTTAGGGGCTAAAAAAATATACAGCACTGTAGTCCCAATGACTTCACACAGGAGAGTGCTGATGAAAACAATGGAAAAAAGACCTGATGCCGAGATTGTGGCAATGACTGCCTCTTGCTATCTTCCGGATGGCATCAAAGGAACCGCTAAACTGAAAGCACCCCGTCAGGTCTCCATCATCATCTCCGGATCCCAGAATAAGCCAGGCCGTCTCAGCACATTGGTAAGTCGTAACATAATCATTTCAGGTCACCGCACCAGCGTGCGATTAGAGCCGGATATGTGGGATGGGCTGCGAGAAATATGTCGTCGTGAACGCTCCAGTCTGCACCAGATATGCACCTCGATATCGCTTCAAAAACCCTATGAATCTTCGCTAACTGCCTCAATTCGTGTTTTCATCATGCGTTATTATCGTGGTGCCGCGACGGAGGAAGGCCACAGAAAATATGGCCACGGGTTAGGCATAACGCGCGACATGGATGGTATGTCCAGCTTTACGACTTACAACAACCGGTCGGCAGCAGTTCTGACCAAAACGAGCTTTGCCTAAAGAAGGCGTGCCGTGCCATCTATAAATGAGTTCCGGTTTTGTATTGATGCTTCATAAATACTGGGCTTTTTATAGAGAGACCGCCAAATCCCCTTATCGTTTTCTCTTTATGTAGTCTTGATGAGAAAGATAGCGCGCGTATTAACTATCCTATCGATCCCGCTGCTGGTGGCATTAGCGCCGTCCACGGCTTGGGCAACCAGTTATTTGGATGTATCCGTCGCGCTGAAGATGCTGCTCGTGATGACCGATAAAATGGCATCCCCGGTTACCGTGGGAATTGTTTATGATGAAACCAATCCCGCATCTCAGGCGGATGCCGCCTCCATAAAATCCATCATTGAGAGCGGCAGCGAAACGCCGGGAGTCATCGAGGTGAAGCCTGTGATGATTCCACTCAAGGCTTTATCCGGGCTACGCAATACCCGCATGGCTTTTCTCGCTCAAGGCCTCAATGCATCGGCGTTTGACGCCATTGACCGTGCAGCAGGGACAACGGGTGTACTGACGGTTTCCACCGATCTTGAATGCGTCAAATCCGGCAAATGCGTTCTGGGTATCACGACCAGGCCATCCATCGAAATCTATTACAATTCGGTCGCCGCCGAGGCTGTCAGGGTTCATTTTGCCCCTACTTTTATCATGCTTACGAAACAGGTTTAGGCAGGACGGAGAAGAGGAACATTTATGGAAAAAGGTTCAAAGATATTTTTCGTGCAGAGATGGAGCATTCTCGCTGTAGCCGTCATGATCGGCCACAGCCCTGTGGCTTGTGCTCAGTCAATGGATTACGGCACTTTGGAGAGCATCTTTGGCGAGCCCGTGACAACCAGCGCCACCGGAACGCCTCAACGCGCCAGCGAAGTGGCTGCCAATATGACCATTATCACAGCAGATGAAATTCGTCAGTCAGGCAGCCGCAGCATTCCTGAAATTTTGTCTCAGGTTCCCGGTTTGGATATTCTTCAGGAAAGTGCGAATAGCTGGGATGTCGGTGTGCGGGGTTATCAGCAGCCTTTTCAGCCGCGCCTGCTTGTTTTGATCGATGGCCGCCAGGTTTTTAACGATGATTATTCGCGCATGGAGTGGGGCAACCTCCCCGTTAACATTGACGATATCCGTCAAATTGAAGTCGTCAAAGGCGCAAGCTCGGCTTTATTTGGGTCCAACGCCACCGGCGGCGTCATCAACATTATCACCTACAGCCCGATTCACGACCACAGCAACGTCGCAAGCGTCAGCCTTGGCACGCAGAACGAGATGACGGGCGACGCGACGGCAACGGCTGGATTGGGCGAATATGGCGGCGTCAAGATATCCGCAGGCGGATTAAATATGGATGAATTCGATACGCCTCGCCCCGCGAGCGAGCAAACAAAGGAAGTCAACCACCCCTATCATCGTTATGTGGCGCAAAATTCTGTCTTTAAGGTTTCCAACGAGTTTGAATTTAATACGGAGGCCAATTTCTCGGATGAAAAGACCGAGGAAGCCATTGTTGGATCTTTCCTGCTCCCCACCGACATCACCACATACTCTGCGGGAGCGGGTTTTGATTGGCAGACCCCTTATGGGCTGATCAAGAACACCAATTATCTTAATCACACATATTACGATGCGGCGGGCGCTCTTAACCTGTCGAACAATTTGGTAGTTAGCCAATTGCAAGATCTGTTCAATGTCGGGTCGGATCATACTTTCCGCATCCTGATGGAATACCGATACAAGGAATTCACAGCGGAAAGCGATCCAACCACTCATTTTGAATCCCCCGACCTGAATGAAAACGACTATGCGGTGGGTGGCACTTGGCTGTGGCAAATCAATGACAAGCTTTCGGCAACGAATGCCTTACGGGTCGACCATAACACGATGTTTATGGATGGTACGCTGGAGCCAAATCCTCTGATCCCGCAATCGGGTTATAATCAGGCTTACAATACGCTTTCTGCCAATTCCGGTCTTGTCTACAAGGCGACGGATTTGGATTCGTTTCGGGCGACTTACGGGCGCGGCGTGCAGAATCCCAGCGAGATCGAAAATGGGTTCACGAGCAATCTTTCCGGGGGTGGCGGATTGAATATTGATTTCGTCGGCAACCCCTATCTGAAGCCCACGATTGTCGATAATTATGAGCTTGGGTATGACCGCGAGATTCCGGACATTTTCTCTATGCTAAAGTTCTCTACCTACTATGAATTCAATCATGATCTGATGGCTTTTGCGCCTTTCTCGTTAACTGGTTTCGATGCGAACGGCATTGTCTCCGAAAGCATCAATGTAGGTAACAGCCAGGGGTGGGGTGGCGAGATTGAGCTTAAAGGAAAACACCCGATGGGCTTTCGCTGGGACGGCAGTTACAGCTACCAGACGATCCGCGATTCCGATCTTGTTGCCCAAACGCTGGATTATGCCAATTCGGCGCCGGAACATCATCTGCGTTTGCTGCTCGGCTACACCACCGGCAAATGGGAATTCGACACCAACGGCCAATATGTGACTTCTACGGATATGTTGAGGGATAGTATCCCGCAATCAACAGCCGGATATTTATCTTTGAGCGGTCGCATAGGATATCAGGTCAACGATCATGTGAGGGTGGCGGCTTCTGCGTTCAATATCACCCGTCAAGACACGGCCGAAAGCCCTTATCCAGCCATTGAACGCCAAGCCTTGCTGACATTGACCGGTAAATTCTAATGCCTGGAACGGTTGCAAGAAGATTGTGCTTTATTAGAAATTAAAAACAATTCTCTTATATTTTTCTTACAATATATCGCGTCGTTTTTATAAAAAAACTATGTCTGCATTTATCGTTCCTTAAAAATTTTTTACCTATAATGAATTGATCAGGCCCCAAAGCTTCTTGATAGCTTAAGGGAAAAACGCTGCATAATCTATCGGTGTAAATGCATCCAACGCTAGTGACTCAGCAGAGGTGGCTATGGATATTTCACATGACAAGCTTGCACAGCATGGCCGGCACTCTATAGGCAACGACGCCCGGGCTGCCATCGATATCCTGCTGGTCGAGGACAATTACGGCGATGCGCTGCTGATGCTGGCTGCGCTCAATGCCGCCAATCTTTCTTATACGATCGACCGCATCGACAATGGCGATGACGTCCTGCCTTATCTGGAAAAAAGGACGCAGGACAAAATGCCGGATCTTATTTTTCTCGACATGGAACTGCCGGGCACTGACGGGTTCGAAGTTCTCGAAAGCCTGGCGGCATCGTCGATACCCATGAAATCGACTCTCATCGTGGTGATGACCATACAATCCAATTTCAATCACCTGAAAGAAACTTACGATCTTCCCATTTACGGCCACATGACAAAGCCCGTTAACGCCGAAAGCGTAAAGACGCTGCTTTCCAATGTTTTTAGTCACAGAACAGCATGTTGAACGATGACATTGCGCCGGAACCCAGCCTCCTCCATACGGACAAATTAACGCCCGAACAACTCAGCGACGCTATTTTGCGCGGCACCGTCTTTATGGTGATCGCCGTCAACGACCAGGGCATTGTTACCTTCTTCAATGCCGCCGCAGAACAAGAGATCGGCTATAGCGCCGCAGAAATAGTCGGCAAACACACGCCGGAAATCTGGCATGACGCAGAAGAAATCAGACAATACGCAGCCGAACTAAGCGCGAAACTCGGTTTGCCGATTACTCCCGGATTTGAAGCGATCATCAAAAAGACGCGCATGTACGGGGCCGAGGACAGGGAGTGGACGTTCGTCCGCAAAGACGGTTCGCGCTTTCCCGTTCTTTTAAGCATCGTGACCATAAAGGACAAACAAGGAAGGGTCGTCGGCTTCCTGGGTCTTATCAGAGATATTACGATGCTCAAGATACAACAACGCGCTGTGCTCAATCATGAAATATTTCTTGACGCCGTCGTTCGCCATATCGCCGACGGCCTCATCACCGCCAACGATAAAGGCATTGTGCAACAATACAATCCTGCTTGCGAAGAATTGTTCGGCTATAAGGCGGCAGAAGTTATCGGAAATAACATTTCCATGTTGATGGCGGAACCTGATCGCAGCAAGCACAGCATTTATCTGGGACGTTATTTAAGATCGGGGGAGGGTAAAACCGCGGGCGTCAGGCGCGAGATCCAGGGCCAGCGCAAGGACGGTTCCGTTTTTCCATTCGATCTTTCCATTACCCAGCTTGAAATCGACGACAACAAGATGTTGTGCTGCACTATGCATGACGTTTCCGAACGCAACACGGCCATCGCGTACCGCGAACGGCTGATCGAGAAACTGACCGAATCAAACGTCAAACTGGAACGCTTCGCCCATGTCGCCTCGCATGATATGCAGGAAACACTGCGCACGATGAACCGTTTCAGCGATCTCGTCCTTTCCCGATACCAGGAAAATATCGACGAGGAAGGAAAGACATACCTCAACCTTATCCGCGACGCGGCTTCGCGCATGCAGACGATGGTGAGCGATTTGCTGGAATATGCCCACACAGGCAAGGGTCTTGCGCATTCAGAATTGTTCTACGCCCACGAAGAATATACCCATGTTCTGCAAAACCTGTCGACCTGCATTGACGAAACCCACGCAAAGGTCACCAGCGACCAACTGCCGCAGATCAAGGGGGACCGGGTGCAATTCTCTCGGCTATTGCAAAACCTTATTGGCAACGGGCTAAAATATCACCTTGCAGATGTTCTTCCCGTTATTCATGTTCGCGCCAAGGACAAAGGTTCTTATTGGATATTCTCTGTTTCCGATAACGGCATCGGGATCAATCCCAAGAACCTAGGCAAGATTTTTGAACCCTTTAAGCGGTTGCATAGCCAGCAGGAATATGCCGGAACTGGCCTGGGGTTGGCGGTGTGCAAGAGGATCGTGGAAAATCATTCAGGCAGAATCTGGTGTGTCTCGGCTATAGGGGAAGGCAGTACTTTTTATTTCACCTGGCCCAAATGAGGTGCCTGCGCAAGCGCCCGGCAAAGGGCGCCGAAATCCACGGGTTTAGTCAAATGCAGATTGAACCCGGCATCCAAGGCCTGACACTGATCCTGTTCGCGGCCATACCCCGTCAAAGCGATGACATACATGGATGATAAGGCAGCATCTTTACGGATTGTTTGAACGACCTGATAACCATCCATAACCGGCAAACCGATGTCGCAAAAAATAACTTGCGGACAAAAATCGCGCGCCATTTTCAAACCGCTTTCGGCGGTCAAGGCTATTTTTGCTTCATGGCCTTCGAGTTGCAACAGCATCTGGATGCTTTCCGCTGCATCCCGATTATCCTCGATCACAAGAATACGATATTTTTTTCCGCCGACAACAAGCGCGCCCGTCCCAAGAGAGGGGGACACATCCTGTGCAAATGCAAGAGGCAAGCGAACAACGAATTCTGCGCCTTGGTTAGGGCCGCGACTTGAACCCTGCACAGTGCCTCCGTGCAATTCGGACAAACCTTTCACAAGAGCCAGCCCGAGCCCCAGTCCGCCGCGACTGCGATCCAGCCCTTGATCGGCTTGGCGGAAGGCGTCGAAAATATAACGTATCATCCCCGGTTCGATGCCGATGCCGGTGTCGGAAACTATGATTGCGGCGGTGGAACCGTTGTTCTCCGTTTCCAACCGAACGGTAATGGTACCGCCCCCTGGTTTGCTGAATTTGTGGGCATTGTGCAACAGATTGCCCACGATCTGCACCAGCCGCGTTGGGTCGCCATCGACCCACAGGATTTTTTCCGGGCTATGGACTTTTAATTTCAGGCCGCTGTTGTTGATAACATTCCGGTAATCTTCAACCGTATGACGGATAATTTTTGTAAGATCACAACGTTCCTTGCGAAGAAGAATTTTGCCGTGGGCAAGGCGCGTGGCATCCAGCAAATCATCGATCAACCGGCCCATTTGCCTGGTCTGACGATCAATAATGTCGTGCATATTGGCCAAGCGCGGGTCTTTGGGATCAAGTTTCTTTTGCAGTTGAAGGCAATTGTAAATGGGCCCCAAAGGATTGCGCAATTCATGTGCCAGCATCCCCAAAAATTCATCTTTGCGTCGATCGGCTTGCCGGATTCTCTCGACCAGCATAACTCTTTCAAGCGCCAGCTCGGCACGATGAGCCAGATCATTCGCCAAAGATATATCTTTTACCTGATAGGAACGCCCGGAATGCAGAAGGGCCAGAATAAGCACACCGCAGGTTTGCCCCTGAATAGACAGAGGAAGCGCGAGCACAGAATCCCAAGCCCCCAAAGCAACGGGAGCCGCCTGCGACATAGGCACTTTGGTTAAATGCTGAAACTGCTTGGTTGTGAAAACTTCATCGACTCTTTCTTGCAGCCAGGGAAAATCAGATAACTTAAAATCGGGCAAATCGCCATCATCAAGGGTTGCCCGATGCCATTCGGTCAAGTCCAGGCATGTCTCATTGTCCTTAAGCCACGCTATTGCGACATCGGCCAAGGGCGGTATGGGCAGCGTCACCAAGGACCGCAAGAGCTCTGCGTGGCTTTGTGAACGCGTCAGGCTTTCGCTGACCGTTGCCAGAAATGCGGATCTTTGAGTAGCCTCTTCGGCAGCATCTCTTCTCGCCCGTTCTTCGGCTTGCAACGCTACTTGCCGCCGCATCTGCGATAGCTCAATGAAAACCCGCACTTTGGCCTTCAGAATTTCCGGCACAACCGGCGTGGGAAGGTAATCGACGGCACCGCTGGCATAGCCTTGAATCATATTCATCTCGTCGGTAAAGGCCGTCATAAAAATAATCGGCGTGCTGGCGCTTTTTCTGCGCTGGCGGATCAGGGATGCCGTTTCAAAGCCGTTCATAGTCGGCATATTGACGTCCAGCAAAATGACAGCGAACTCCTGCTTGAGGATGAGCTTGAGCGCTTCCTCGCCCGAAGAGGCGGTAACCAGATTTTGGCCGAGCTCTTCCAAAATACTGCGATAGACCATAAGATTGGCCGGCAAATCATCGACCAGCAAAACGCTTTCGGCTTTGATGTGAGGCATCAATGCCGGAAGAGTCTCCTCCTGTAGGCCGCAGGAATATTCCGCCGCAATTTTGCTCATCTATTGTTCTTCAAACAGTTTCTAGCGATGCAGCCACGCGCGCAACACGGCCATCATCTGTTCCGTATCCACTGGTTTGGACAGATAGTCCCATGCGCCAGCCTCGATGCATTTTTCACGGTCACCCTTCATGGCTTTGGCCGTAACGGCGACAATCGGCAGGTTCTTCAGGCGTGAAACCTTTCTGATTTCCTGGATCGTCTCCATCCCGTCCATTTCTGGCATCATGATATCCATAAGAACAATGTCAATTTCGGTGCCGCCCTTGAGGATGTTAATGGCTTCGCGTCCGCTGTCGGCGGAATGAATGGCCATTTGGTATTCTTCCAACACACTGGTAAGGGCGAAAATGTTGCGCGCATCGTCATCGACGATCAGCACTTTCTTGCCCGTCAGAGGTTTGTCCGATTGGTAGAGATCGAACAGTTTCTTTTGCCACGATTCCGGCAGAGCATCAACTTTGTGGTGCAGACAGAACAGCGTTAAATCAAGCAGACGATCAAAAGACTGAACGGCACGCACAAACCGGGTCGCCCCCATGCGTTTCAGCGCCGTCGTTTCGATTTCATTGTCTCCGGCAGCCCTATAGATAATCACGGGCGATCTGTGGAAGAGCGTTTCCGCTTCTTCGCTTTCGCGCATTAACTCGGCCATAACTTTCTCGCCGCCTGATCCCAGAACGATGCAATCGATCGAACCGTTTTTCATTTTTTTTAGAGTGGTTGCTTCGTCATTCTCCGCAATGATATGCGTATTTTCCAAAGTGAGCAGTTCCGCGATGTGTTTGCGTTGTTCAGGGTTCGATTCGATCACCAGAACGTTTTTCTTTTTGCGTTGAATGAAATCGGCAACCGATCCCAGCAATTGGTCGAGCACTTCGTGTTTTTGGATAGGCTTGGTAACAAACGTCAGGGCTCCGGATACAAGAGCACGATCCCGCGATTCATCGGTAGAAATGATGCAGATCGGGATATGGCGGGTTGCCATGTCATTTTTCAACCGCTCCATAACGCGCCAACCCTCCATGTCGGGCAAATGAATATCCAGCAAAATGGCATCCGGCGCATAATCATGCATCAGGGCGAGAGCAGCGGCTCCGAGTGAAGTCACCAATCCCTTGAACCCCTTTTCGCGGGCAACGGTAAGAAGGGAGCTGGCGAAAGCCAGATCGTTTTCGACGATCAAGATGACGCGGTCACCCGGCTGAATAAATGCGCGATCATCACCGACTTCATTCACCAGATAGCCAACTTCCAGCTCTGGCGCGGCATCCATAGGAGCCTGCAACAGGCTTGTATTTATCGGCAAGGCTGAGTGCGCAATTGTTTCGCCGCTGCCCTGCGGTTTACGAGGACGTTGAGAATAGGTGGTCGGCAGGTAAAGTGTGAAGGTGCTGCCACGTCCGGGGTTCGATACCAGCCGTATTTCACCGCCAAGCAGTCGCGCCAATTCACGGCTAATGGCCAAGCCCAGTCCAGTGCCGCCATATTTACGGCTGGTTGAACCGTCGGCTTGTTGGAAGGCTTCAAAAATAATCATTTGCTTGTCGGCAGCGATGCCGACACCCGTATCGGCAACCGAGAAAGCCAGCACTTTGGACGCGCGGTTCAGATCTTCGTTGTCAGAAGTCCACCCCGTCTGCACGGTTTCGATCAGCAGCGTGACCTGACCGTTATGGGTGAATTTGAAAGCGTTGGACAGCAGGTTCTTGATGATCTGCTGAAGGCGTTTCGCGTCGGTAAAGATCGATTGAGGAAGACGTGAATCGAACCGGACGAGGAATTCAAGGTTCTTGGCTTCCGCGACGTGATTGAAGGTGCGCACGACATAATTGTTGAGGTCGTTCAACCGCAATTCGCTGCTTTCCACCACCACCGTGCCAGATTCGATCTTGGAAAGATCGAGAATGTCATTGATGAGCATCAACAAATCATTGCCGGAGCTGTGGATGGTCTTGGCGGAGTCGGTCTGTTTGTGCGTCAGGTTCCCTTCCGGATTTTTGGTCAGCTGGTCGGAAAGGATCAGCAAGCTGTTAAGCGGCGTGCGCAATTCATGGCTCATATTAGCCAAGAATTCCGACTTGTATTTCGATGTCAGGGCTAGCTGTTTCGCTTTGTCTTCCAGTTCTTGACGCGCTTGCTCGACTTCCTGATTCTTGCGTTCGACTTCCTGATTTTGCTGCGCCAACAAATGGGCTTTTTCTTGCAAGGCTTCGTTGGTTTGTTGCAATTCTTCCTGACGGGTTTGCAACTGTTGCGCCAAGGATTGAGATTGGGTGAGCAAATCTTCCGTACGCATGTTGGCTTCGATCGTGTTGAGAACGATGCCGATCGATTCCGTAAGCTGATCGAGGAGCGCCTGGTGAGAGGGGTTGAAACCGTCGAACGAAGCCAACTCCAACACGCCTTTGGCTTGCCCTTCGAAAATCAGCGGCAGAACCAGCACGCTGCGCGGCGGCGCGGTGCCAAGACCTGAGGAGATATGAACATAATCCGTTGGCAAATTATCCAGCGCGATCTTGCGTTTCTCGAGAACACATTGACCCAAAACGCCCTCACCCAGATCGATTTGCTTGCCAAGATCGGATGTTCCTTTGGAGGCGAAACTGGCGAGCAAAGTCAATTGCTGCCGTTCCGCACGATTATCGAGCACATAGAATTCGGCTTGTTGCGCGGCGACCACCGGGCACAATTCCGAAAGAACCATGCGTCCGACATTGGTCAAATCGCGTTGCCCTTGCAACATACGGCTGAATTTGGCGAGGTTGGTTTTCAACCAATCCTGTTCGGTATTTTTCTGTGTCGTATCGCGCAGGTTTCGGATCATTTCGTTGATGTTGTCCTTAAGCACGGCGACTTCGCCTTGCGCATCCACCGTAATAGAGCGCGTCAAATCGCCCTTGGTCACTGCCGTCGCCACTTCGGCGATCGCGCGCACCTGCGTCGTCAGATTGGCGGCCAGCTGATTAACGTTTTCCGTGAGGCCCTTCCACGTGCCCGACGCGCCCGGCACCTTGGCTTGGCCGCCAAGCTGCCCTTCGACGCCCACTTCGCGCGCCACGGTCGTCACCTGATCGGCAAACGTCGCCAGCGTATCGATCATGCTGTTGATCGTGTCAGACAGTTCGGCAATTTCGCCCTTAGCTTCCACGGTTAGTTTGCGTTTCAGTTCGCCGTTGGCGACCGAAGTCACGACCTTGGCGATACCGCGCACCTGGCTAGTTAAGTTATTCGCCATCATGTTCACGGAGTCGGTCAAATCTTTCCACGTACCAGACACACCTTCGACCTTCGCTTGGCCGCCGAGTTTGCCTTCCGTACCGACTTCGCGCGCAACGCGCGTCACTTCCGAAGCAAACGAACGCAATTGATCGACCATCGTATTGACGGTGTTTTTCAATTCAAGAATTTCACCCTTAACGTCGACGGTGATCTTTTTCGACAAATCGCCTGCCGCCACGGCCTTGGTCACGTCGGCAATGTTACGCACTTGGCCTGTTAAGTTACCGGCCATTGAATTCACGGAGTCAGTTAAATCCTTCCACGTACCTGCAACACCCTTCACGTCGGCTTGTCCGCCGAGTTTGCCTTCGGTACCGACTTCGCGCGCCACGCGCGTCACTTCCGACGCGAAAGACGAAAGCTGATCGACCATCGTGTTGATTGTGTCTTTGAGTTCGAGAATTTCGCCCGCGACGTCCACTGTGATTTTGCGCTTCAATTCGCCGTTGGCGATAGCGGTGGTTACGTCGGCGATGTTACGCACCTGCGCCGTAAGGTTCGACGCCATGAAATTCACGGAGTCGGTCAAATCTTTCCAGGTACCCGCAACGTCAGGGACGTCGGCCTGACCGCCGAGTTTACCTTCGGTGCCGACTTCACGCGCCACGCGCGTCACTTCGGCGGCGAACGAGTTCAGCTGATCGACCATCGCGTTAACGGTGTTCTTGAGCTCAAGAATTTCGCCTTTAACGTCGACGGTGATCTTTTTCGACA
>JBAVWC010000052.1:0-18073 GCA_049697595.1 Alphaproteobacteria bacterium | reverse complement strand
GGATTCGGGCGTGCCTGCGGCGGCGATTTTGATTGCCGCTTCTTGCTGCGCGCGCATGCCGATGAAATCAGGGATATGTTCCAGATGTTGCATGCGCACCTCCATAATCAGAGTGGAGTCGAGGACGGGTTTTATTTCGCTATTCCACAGTTTTTCGAATTCCTTGTGGTCGTAGGCAAATATAAAGGGCGGGATACGATCCCAATTCATGTCTTGCGGCAGGAAAATGTCGGGATGCCGCTCCTGTATTTTTTCGAACGACCGCAAACGCATCGTGGGATCGGCGGCGAGGCGGTGGAAGGCCCATAATTGAGCCAGTGCCGTAGCAGGTTCTTCCAAATCCTTGGTATCGCGCCCTTGGGCCAGAGCTTCTTTGAGCGGTTGCCAAATCGCGCGGGCGCGGTCGGCGATTGTCAGGCAATGACCTTGTTCATTGAACACGCGCACCTGTTTGGAGTCTATCGCGGCACCGGATTGCAGACCCAATTGCATGCGCGTAGCGAGGATTATATCCTGTACACAGTCGTTCGATTTTTCCCAACCGGGCATAAAGCAAAAATCTGTGACATTGCGCGCCATAATGGTGTGGCGCACGACGGCGCGCGCTGCACTGCCCAATTTAGCCTCACCTGCCGCGACCGCGATTTGCGGATTCTTGGCCATAATGGAGACCTGTTTTTGTAAATCGAGCGACGAGAGGACATGTTTTCCTTCGGCCTGCATTTGCGTTTGCAGGGCTGCGATTGTCGCGCGGTTCGCCCGGCGTTGAGCCGCAAAATCCTTGCCCAGCGCGCTAGGCACTTCGTCTTCGTGGGCAAGTTTTAGGGCATTCTTGCTCTTGGTTGTTGCTGCGCCGTATTTATCGTCGGCGGCGATGTAGACATAGCGTTGCGTTGAACGGGGGCTGACCGTTTCTAGGCCTCCGACTGCCACGCTCGCCAGCAATCTTTCTCTTTCCGTCGTAAGGGGAAGAAGGGCGCGGGAGAACAGGCTTTTACCGTCATGCGCGCGCGTGGCGTCGCCGCGCATATCGACCGGACGCATAACGCGCTTGGAGGCGTCGTTTTCGGTGAGGGGCAAATAGTTTTGCGCAGGTATTTTAGCGGCTATTTCCTTGAGTTCGAAATCGCCTTGCGCCAGTTCTTCATTTGTAAAACGGTGAATTGCGATGCCGGATTTTTCCAGATTGCCGACAACATCATCGACATTCATTCTGGTTTGAGGGCGTGGGCCACCTTTGATCGCCTTGCATTTTTCAACAAAGTCGGGATTGACGGCGGCGAGGTCGGTTAGGTCTATTTCGAACATACGCGATTTGACTCGTTCGAGGATCAGGGGTTCGATCTCGCGTTGCAGCTTCTTCATCGCATCGAGATTATCGAGGACGCCTTGCAGGAAAATGGGGTTGGCTTTGGGCAATTCACCGCGTTCGGCCATTGTCGAAATAGCGAAAGCGCGCATCAGGGCCGTGGGTTCGTGCTTCAGGTAGAAATCTTTGTCGTCTGCCGCCCAGATCAGATATTCGGAGTAGCGACGGCATAATTCGAAAAGCGGGACGTCTTTCATAGCCATATCAAGGAAGCGCATATCGGCTTTCGGGCGGCGTTTGCGCAGACCTGCGGCGATTGCGATTGCTTCGGGATATTCGAGGCCGCTGGTCGCACCGGAGAAAAATCCGTCGCCTGTTACGAAGATAACATCAATTTTTTCACGGATGGTTGGCGTCCATAACTGCATGAAACCTTTATCGCGGCGCTTGGATCCCAGATCGAAGTTGGGTTGTCCTGCAACCGAGATCGCTCCCTGAAACGCGATGGGGGCCAAGACTAAACGTTCCGGCGCGAATGTTTCGAGCAGGCTGATTTTCTGCAATTGCATGCGTCTATTTTTATGTAAAACCTTATCGAGGAAATTCTGCGTACCGATTGTTTCATCGAGATCATAGACGTGGTGGGCCCTGATGAAGGTGCCGTCAAATGTCTCAACGAGGGGCGGAGCTTCATTGAGGACGTAGGCATTAGCCAACATGCCTTTTGAAATCGATCCGGCGGGATAGATCATCATTTCATCGCCCGCACTCGCGGAGAATGACACATAGTTGGCTGTATTATAGGCGCGCTCTTGTTTATAGCGCGGCCCTTTGCGGCGGTTATATTCGTGATCGACGGTGTCAAAAAGCTCGGGCTCTTTCGCGTTCAGATATTCGTCATGGAATATTTTGGCGTGATCGATGCCGCGCGTGGCGTTTGGGGGGGTGAGCTTTTTCATGCTGCGACTCCGGGTTTTTGGTGGCTTGATATGCGGCGGGTGCGGGGCGGTTTGCCGATCATCGCGATTGGTGGTTCAGCGCGGTTGATATAGGTGCAGGTGTTTTGATCGACGGGCGCGGCGAGTTCGATTTTCCACAGGGATTGCTTGCCGGGCTCGACATGCAGTTCGGCGTAGAGGCGCTTCCATTGCGCCTGAAGATCGCCGGATGAGAGTTTGCCGAAACGCCAGGCTTCTTCGTCTTTCATTTTGGTTATGTCGTCGACGGTTATGCGTGTGGCTTTGGCGACTGTGCCTTGATATTCGTCGCCGGTTTCGATGCCGCCTTGCGTGCGGCGCAAACGGATTGGGCCTTTGGTGAAGTCTTGGCCGACATCGCGCACGATGAGGCCGGTGCGCACGGTGAGCGGTTCGGGAAGGCCGCCCGCTTGCGTATCGACGAGGCCCGCCCAGTCGAGGGAGGGAAGGGCGACGTGCTGCGTGTCCTTTTCATTCTCATTCGCTTTATGAACCGGCGCGAGTTGTTCGAAAGTGAGCAGGAACGGATGCGGGCCGAGTTTGGCGCCGATTGTCGCATAGGCGCTTTGCGCGACGGTCGATGCTTCTGCGGCATCGGTACCTTTGGGAAGGCGGGTGCAGACGGCTTTGGCGGCGAGACGCATCATGCCCGTGGCTTTGCCGACCAGAAGGAGCGAAATGTCGGGGTTGGCGAGTTTGTCGAACGCGGCTTTCGTGTCTTGCCCATTGGCGATCACGTGATGCTGCCCCCATATTTCATGCCAATTGGGATTTTCCAGCATCGCATCGGGAACGGTGATGCGAACGGTTTTTGCGGGATTAACGAGGAAGCGCAGGTTGGGCGCTGGCTGATTGGTTTTAGCGTCGAAGCCCGTAAGCGCCTTGGAGTTAGCATCCCACACATATTGCGCGAGGCGCTTGGTTTTGAATTTCCTGTGTCCCGCGAGCCGTTGCTGGCCTTGGGGTGTGTCGAGGGCGCGTTTGTATTCCCTAGACATTTCAGCGGCAGCGGCGGTCATCATGCGGTCGATTCTTTGCAGCTCGCTTGCTTCGCTGGGTATTTTGTGTTCCGCAGGATTAAGATTGGGCGGGCCTTGAACGGCGCGCGTTACATAGGCGTTGTACCATTTGCGCGACGGTTCCCAGCTTTTCTTGAAATAAGCATCCCACCATTCGGGTTTTACCTTGCTGCCGTGCGTTTGATAGAATTTGTCGGTTGAGAAAGCGAGAAGGGCAGTGATGATCGTATAGCGCTCGGGATTACGTTCAAACTGGATGCGGAAATGGGGTTTGTCGCCCATAAGGTCTTCGCGGACAGGCCACATTCTTTTGCGCGTGGCGGCCGACATTGCAATAACGTGATCCCAGAGTTGCCTTTGACCGCGTTCATTGACGACCCAGGATTCGCTGCTGTAAGGGCTGAAGCGTGCATCCATGCAGGCTTCTCGCGTCATCCAGAGATGCTGGCGCGCGGTGTCGAGCGACGCGACGCCGCCGGACGGCGGCAATTGGAAACGCCTGACCCAATGCTCCTGATGCTGCGCAAGCTTCTTGGCTACATCTTTGTAACGCTTCAGATAGTCGGCAACGGCTTTGGGATCGTTGCTGTATTCGACAGCGTGTCCCTCGGTCGCAAGATTCAGCAGATTGTCGAATTTATTGAACGTACGCCAGACTTGTAAGCGGCGCTTGTAAATATCCTTGGGTTCATTCTTGGAACGCCCGTCCTTTTTCACCCTATAGAATTTAGGTTCGCCGAAATGGCTGAAGCTGTCTTCATGCGGTTGGCGTTGGGTCAGCAATTTGGTGGGCGGTGTCGGGCTTGTCAGGTCGTACCAGTTTTCCATTACGCGCCGGATGAAGGCGCGGTTGTTCGTGATCATCATCGCGCGACGGTGATATTCTTCGGGCGATATATCCTGCCCGGCACCCGCCGCATAGGCGCGTTCGAAGGTTGCGACTTTGGAGGTTTTGTTGAGTTCCAGCGGCACAAAGACGGGCTCGTTGTCTTTTTGCTTCAAAAGCGCGCGGATTTCGTCGTTCGTCTTATTCACGTAATCTTTGGGATCATGTGCCAGATTGAAGAGGACGGCTTTGCGGCGATCGCCATAGGTATCGTCGGTCGCCATAAGGACGCCGATGCTGCGCGTCAGCATGCCTTGATCGAAATGAATGAACCCGACGGGCGGGCGGTCGGCGAAGCCCTGATTGCCTTGCAGGAATTTTTTGTATTTGTCGGCGTCGTCTATTTCTTCGATAAAGCGCATGCCTTGCGGATCGAGGCGGCGCAATTCGAAAGTCGCCGCCGCCGTGAGCGCCGCATCTTCATACTCGTCGTGCGTATTTTCCTTATCGAATTCGCGACCGTCATACAGGCGGATGCCGCCGGGGACGCCGCGCGCGCGGTTGGCGGCGACCGTGTTGTTCTCAACAATGTCTTCGAGGCGCGATCCGACCACGATGCGCCTTGTGGCTTTGTGCTGGCGTTCGCCCAGTTGCAGTCCGGCATCGCCTTGCGGCCCGAACGCCCATACCCACATGGATTTGACATGAACGTCGGAACAAATCATGTTGTTTCGTTTTTGCGTGGCCGGATAAAGGTTAGAAAAGCCGAGGCCCGCGCTGGTATGCGCCAGCAGCGGATTGTCATATCCTTCGCCGTTAAAAGGCTGCCAGTGGCCATAGATTTTATGGGCGGTATCTACGCCGTCGATGCGGAATTTCTTGCCGTCGGTTTGGATGTTCAGGGTCAGGCTTTGGCCGCCCGCGAGATTCAGCGGATAGGTATAGAGCTTGCCGCCGCTGTTTTCTTTTAATTCGAGATTGAGCGCCGTTACGTCCAGATGCGATGTTTGCTTGAAGAAATCGTGAATCTGCGTGACGGCGAAATGTTCGGGGAAGCCTTTGTCCAGATCCTTCGCGTCGACCTGCGCGACCATTGCGGCGTCGATTGCATAGACGGCATGATCGGGAATGGCGACGGGTACTTTGATCTTGGCCAGCAGGCGGCCTTGCAGATCGAAGGCGAGAGCGGCGAAACCTTTGATGGTCGCCGTGCGCGCGTTTTTGTCGGAGGCTTCGTTATCGCCGAAAATCTGGATGAGTTTGCCGCCATTGGCCAGATGTTCGACATCTTCCGGTTTCGGCAAATAAATGCTGTCGGGCTGGCTGTAGATTGTGTCTTGCGGCTGGCCGAAATAATAATCGGTGACGATGCCGGATTTTTTGAGGGCGTAGGGAGGAAACATGTTTAGGCTCCCTGCAGATGAGGATGAGGACGAAGGGGGCGCGGG
Source organism: Alphaproteobacteria bacterium (assembly GCA_049697595.1). Lineage (GTDB taxonomy): Bacteria > Pseudomonadota > Alphaproteobacteria > UBA9219 > UBA9219 > CAIXLI01. The sequence goes on along the minus strand of JBAVWC010000052.1, from coordinate 12,494 downwards.
CTGGCGACGCCGCGCGTTGGGCGGACTCGCGACACGCCGAGATCGGGCGGCGTTTCGATCATGCCGATATCGGGATCGCGGCGCGAGCGGATGACGGGCAGGTTTGCTTCGGAGGCGGTTTTTTCATAATCGCCTTGGCCGAATTTGCTGAAATAGACGCTGTTCTCGGAAACGAACAGGCCGCTTTGGTTCAAGCCACCTTGCGAGCTGGGAAACATGACATGCAGATATTCGGTCGTGCCGCCGAAATACCTGCCATAGCGGCGGTTGTCGCGCGCGAGGATAAAGCTGGGCGTGAAAGAGCCGAGGTTTTTGAAATCACCTTTGTCATCGACGGTCCAGGCCACGTGATTGGGAATCGGTTCGGCCGGATGACGCAATCCGGCTTCGTCGGCGAGGCCGTACATGATATTGACGGATTCGATGCGCGGATAATGCTGGACGGTAATCATATCGACGCCGTTTTCCTCGTACCAAGGGAGTAGACCTTGCCGCCAGTCTTCTTTCCAGCCGTGGCCCGGGGGGTAGAGCGCAAAACCGTGCAGGAGGAGGCCGCCCAGAGGTTCGACGCTGTAGCGTTGACCCATCTGGTCACAATCCGCTTTGATACGAGAAAGGAAAGGTTCTTTCAGATTGTAAAAACGTGCGCCGTCGCGCACGGCAACCGCAACCATCTGATCGTTTTCATAGGCCGTCTTGCGCACTTGCTCGAGCTGCTTATCCTCATTACCCGGAATAGCGGATTGGGCATAGATAATCAGAAATTTCTTGAGATCGGCACCATAAGCCGCCCGACAGTATTTAGGATCAAGCTGATAACGTGACCAGCCATCCGCAATCTGGGTGCCGACGGAATCCTGTTCGATTTCGGAACCTTCAGTGCCTGTCGCCAGAATGTAGGTCTGTTCCGGATGATTCCTGACGAGTTCTTTCCATTTCTCTGCCGAGCGTCGATGGAATTCAACAGGGGGAAGTTCTTTCTGTTCCGCGTACCATTTCAGATATTCATTGATGTTGTCGCCGTTAGGGTTGCGCGGAATAACATCGGTATTCACGCCCATCACATTCATGTCCGTTAGGCTGTTTTCAAGAAATGCGCCATCGCCAGTCAGGTTGCGCCCGATGATGGTCGCCGCACGGAAGTCCCCCTCGTGCTCGCGATCGGCGGTGCTGAGGGAGGTAACAATCAGCCCCATTTCCTTGAACCAATTGCCACCCACGCGGGTGATGTTGTTCACATATTTCACGACATCCGATGCGAACCCTTCCTGATGAACCGAGGTGGGGTCGGTTTCAGCAACATTGATGCGCTCAATGCGGCGGCGCATTTCTTTGGGAATATCGGGATATTCCTGCCGCATGCCGGACTTGAATTTGGCAAATAAATCGCGCTTGAAGCCGGTATCTGGCGGTTTTTCGCCCTGATAACCCGGCAGATTATATTCGCCGAAACTCATATCGCCGAGGGCGGCATAGACCCAATAATGGGGGTTGGGTTCCGGCTTGTCGCCAATCATGCGACCGTCGAGGTCGCATTTATAAGGTGGCGGGGCGATGATGAAGGCCGTGACTGGCTTACTGTGAGGAATGGCATTGGTCGAATAATAGGCGGACAGCATGCGATTCTTGCCGTCGTCCAGATGAATCCACCCCTCGCCATCCAACGCGTGCATCTTTGGCCAGTTTTTCCGGGGTATTTTCTCTGTTTTCAGAAGCCGTTCCAGAACGCGTATGTCCTTGGTTCTTGCATGGGCGGTATGTTCAGTCAGCAACCCACAGCGCGCCCTATCGACAATCGCAGGCATATGGTCGGCATGTGCATGTGTAATTAGAATATCTTTGCTCTTGTCAAAATCATATCCGTGATCGGACAAAACGCGGTCCCAACTGCCATGTTCGCCCGCCTGGATGCCGCCCTGCTTGCTGAAGCCGATACCGTCATCGACGATGAAGCCCGCAGCGCCAATCTGTCCGTCGTCATCGCGGCGGTAGGCATGAACACCCGTGCTGTTGCCGCCGATTGTGCCGCCGAAGCCGGGCAGATATTCGCGGTCGTTATGGCCGCTATAAACCTTGATAACCATTTTGGGATGCGCGTCTATTTCCCCGGCGATTGCTTGGCGGTCGAGCAATGCCTGTTGATCGAACGCGGCGATGTGGTCGGGCAGCGAGGGGTATTTGCGGCGGCGCAAATCGCGGTTCATCGCGTTGACGATGCCGAGCCGTTTGTGGCGCTGAACGACGGGGAGGTTTTTGCTTTCTTCGCCGAGCAGGATGAGCCGGGAGATCGCGGCGCTTTGTTTATCTGCGCGCCAGGTCAAATTGAGAAGGTCTGGGATGGCTTTGTTGACTCTGGCGTTAAGTGGGGTGATCGCGCCGACAAGCTGAGAACCTTCCGGTGTATCGTTGTGCGTTACCTTACAGCGGAACGCGCCGCCATTTTGGCGATCGACACCGGTTTTTTCGCGGGCCGCGCCGAAGGGCAGATGGGTGTCGAGATCATTTGTGCCGAGCCCCAAAAGTTCGGGAAGGAATTCGTGGGGCAGGTGGAATGTGTCTTTAACCTGCGCGGCTGCCGCGCCGACGAGAGGTTTGAAATCGAAACCGCCCGTGCGGGAAAGGCCGGGCAGATGCATGCGTTCGGCGATCAACCCTGCGATCTGAAAATCGTTGAACGCTTTGCCGATATCCAGCGTTTCGAGATTGCGGATATCGCCATGTATTTGCCCGAGAAAGCCGATGATGCGCGTGACGGCTTCGGGCACCTTGGTGTTGACCTCGCGCCCAAGGAAGGACATTTTGCTGATCTTCAGCTTTTTCCCGTGCGGGCGGACATCGAATTCGACCAGCTTGTTAACGGTGTAATCACCCGCGGGATTAAGGGCCAGATATTTTGTGCTGAGCTGGCGCAGACGGCCTTCGGCATCGAGGGAACCGGTCGCGCGGTATGCGATAGCGCCGCCGGTTGTGGGGTCCCACGCGCCTTCGCCGAGAGAGAATGATTTGGATGTGGGGACGGATTGCGTTCCCTCACACCCGAGGGCGTTCAGCAATTCGGCGGAATCGAACGCGTGAATCGTTGTCTGTCCCGTCATCGAAGATGCGGCTTGACTGACAACTGAGCGACCCATGCGTTAACTCCCTATGCTCTAATGTCTCTTCTTAAAACGGGTAGTGCGATATGTTGTGGTCTATTTAGGCTTTATTCCTTGGCCGTGATTTCCTTAAGATTTTAGTTGGCATGCATGATCGCCGCGCCTGAAGGCTGCGGTCGGATTGATTGAGTGGGGTAGTGAATCGGTGCGTGAGTCGTCTGCGCCTGGGCTCCGGCGGTGCGGGAGCCCTTGGGATGAGTCTGTGGTCTCTTAAAGAACTCCGACTTCATAAGAATAAAACCCCATAGACGTAGGATCGCAACAGTGAGATCGCACACGCGCAAAAACGCGCGTTGCAAGCAACAGAGGTGAACACAGCCCGGCAAACCGGTTATCATTTTTAGGGATTTTGCAGACAGGGTTTTCCCTGCTCTGAACAGCTTCAGTCACGCATGAAAGAAGGGTTTTCTTATTGGTCTTCATGCAAAGAATAGGGCACGATTCTGCATGAAGGTTCAAGCTGATTCGTAAATCTTTTGTAAAGATTTCGCCGCATACCAGCAAAGGTTAGGTAACTTTCTAATATAGAAATCACCTGTGCGCGTGGTGCGAATGAACCTTTGTTTTTAAACAACCCTGCCTTGAGAATTTGGTTAAATTAACTTTTCACGCACCCGTCATATTGAGGGCTTTCATGCGATAGCCGACACCCGCTTCGGTGATAATGTATGTCGGCAGCATGGGATTATCGCCGAGTTTGCGGCGCAGATGCTGGGTATAGATTCGTAGGTAATGATTATTTTCATCGGCGTTTTTGCCCCACACTTCTCGTAAAAGCTGCTGATAGGTGACGGTTTTGCCGAGCTGCCGCGCCAAGGCGCAAAGCAGTTTATATTCGGTCGGCGTCAGATCTATTTTCCTGTCGCCGACATGCACTTCGCGTTGATCGAGATTGATGCGCAAATCTCCGTTCACAAAATTCGCGGCCTGCCCCCGGATCGCATTACACGCATGTCGTTGCATGACTTTCAGGCGCGCCAGCAATTCTCCGGCCCCGAACGGTTTGGTGAGATAATCATCTGCGCCGAGTTCGAGGGCGGAGACTTTATCCTGTTCCCTTCCGCGCGCGGACAGGACGATGATCGGGACATTCGTCCATTGCCGCACTTTTTTAATGAGCTCCAGCCCGTCCATATCCGGCAGACCGAGATCGAGGATGACCATTTCGGGGGGATGCAGATTGATGTGATTGATGCCTTCCCGGGCGGTCGCGGCAAAAGAAGGTTTGAAGTGATGATTGACGAGCACCGCCGCAAGAAATTTCCTGATTTCCGGTTCGTCTTCGATGACCAGAATGGAGGCTTCAGCCGTTGACGACATGCGCAGCCTCCTGCCCTGTTACCGCTATCGGCAGCGTGAAGGAAAAACAAGCGCCGCCTTGCGGCAGATTTTCCGCCCAGATATCGCCTTTATGCGCCTTAAGGATACTGGCGCAGATCGCGAGGCCTAGGCCGGTGCCTTTGGCGACATCGTTGCGGCTGATGCTGTAAAATTTGTCGAATATCTTTTTTTCGTTGCCTGCCGCTATGCCGGGGCCGTTGTCATGAACGCGCACGAGAATGTCCGGGCCTTTTTGGCTGGCGGAAATCGTTATTGTGCTGCCGTCCTGCGTATAATGCGCGGCGTTTTCGAGGAGGTTGATGAGCACTTGTTCGATCAGAACGCCGTCGGCGAGCACGAGCGGTAATCCTTCATCACTGTGAGGGATGACGGTGTGTTTCGATAAAATCGGCGACAGACGCGCGAGCGCCGAGCCGATCAGTTCTTCGATATAATAAGGCTGGCTGTTCAATTGCACGCCGGATTCGAGCCGCGTGACTTCCAGAAGATTGGAAACCAGGTGGGATAATTTTCCGGCTTCCTGATTGATCGAGCGGCCAAGATCACGAATGGTGTCGCGCGAGAGGCGGTCGATGTCGGTTGCTATCGTACTGGCAGCTCCGGTGATCGACGCGAGCGGCGTACGCAAGTCGTGCGAGACGGAACTGAGCAGCATTGCGCGCAGTTTTTCGCTTTCGGCTTCGATTTTGGATTTTTTGGCCAATTCGGCGCCGTTAGCTATGACGAAGCCCGTTACCAGCATGACGGCGAAGGTCAGCCAATAGGAACGGTCGTAAATATCGAAGCTGTAAATCGGCGGGATGAAAAAGAAATTGAAGCAACTGACGCTGAGCAGCGAATAAAGAAAAGACGGGCCGCACCCCAGTTTAGCCGCGACCAGCACAACCCCCATCAGATAAATCATCGCCTGATCTATGGGGGTTATGACAGCACCCAACGCCACGCCAAAGGCGGTAAGAACGGCTACCGCGAGGATAACCCAGCCATAGGGTTTGGATTGGAAGGGGGAGGAAAAATATTTCAGAAGCGTTCAGGGCTTATTGCGCGCCCTGCTCCATATTATCCAGCGCCAGATTGATTTTGAGCACATTGACGGTGGGTTCGCCCAAAATGCCGAAAGTTCTGGGTTGCGTGAGTTGATCCAGCAAAGAGGCAACTTTGGCTTCGGGCATATTGCGGGATTTGGCGATGCGCGGGATTTGGAATTGGGCCGCTGCGGGGGTTATGTCGGGATCGAGGCCGCTGCCCGAAGCCGTAACCAGATCGACGGGGATCGGTGCGGCGTTTTCGGCGTGAAGCTGTTGCGCTGTGGCTTTGACGCCGTCGATCAGGGATTGGCTGGTGGGGCCGAGATTGGAACCGCCGGAATTGGCGGCGTTGTAGGGGGCCGGGATCGTTTTTGTCGCGTCGTTGGGATCGGCTGTCGTCGTTGCCGAAGGACGGCTGTGAAAATATTTGTCGGAGGTGAAGTTCTGGCCGATGAGGCTGGAGCCGATCACTTTGCCGTTTTGTTTGATCAGGCTGCCGTTCGCCTGATGTGGGAACAGCATTTGGGAAACGCCGGTCATCGCGAACGGATAAAGAATGCCCGTGAGCAAAGTCATCAGGAGGGTGAAGGCAATCGCGGGGCGAATTTGTTTTAACATGATGTTCACACAAGGCCGACGGAGGTGATGATAAGGTCGATGAGTTTAATGCCGACGAAAGGAACGATGATGCCGCCGATGCCGTAGATCAACAGATTGCGGCTGAGCAGACGGAACGCGCTTTCGGCGCGGTATTGCACACCGCGCAGGGCGAGCGGGATCAACGCGATGATAATCAACGCATTAAAGATGATCGCTGACAGGATCGCACTTTGCGGCGATTGCAGATGCATGACGTTGAGGACATTGAGGCTCGGATAAAACGCGGCGAACATCGCCGGGATGATCGCGAAATATTTGGCGACGTCGTTGGAGATCGAGAATGTCGTCAAAGCGCCGCGCGTGATAAGCAGTTGCTTGCCGATCATGACGATTTCGATGAGTTTGGTCGGGTCGCTGTCGAGATCGATCATGTTGCCGGCTTCGCGCGCGGCTTGCGTGCCGGTTTGCATCGCGACGCCGACATCAGCCTGAGCAAGGGCGGGCGCGTCGTTGGTGCCGTCGCCGCACATTGCCACCAGTTTGCCTTTGGCCTGTTCGGTGCGGATGAGCTTGAGTTTGTCTTCGGGCGTCGCTTGCGCCAGAAAATCATCGACACCGGATTCCGAGGCTATCGCCGCCGCCGTCAAGGGATTGTCGCCGGTAATCATAACGGTGCGAATGCCCATGCGGCGCAATTCGGCGAAACGCTCGCGGATGCCGTTCTTGATGATGTCTTTCAGATAGATAACGCCCAGAACGCGGCTGCCTTTGATCACGGCGAGCGGTGTGCCTCCGGCACGGCCGACTTTGGCTGTTATCGCCTCAAGATCGCCGGGCATCGCCATTTGGGAATTGCCCGACAACTGGCGGGCATAGGCGACCACGGAGTCCACGGCGCCTTTGCGTACCGATACGCCGTTCAGATCGACGCCGCTCATGCGCGTGTGGGCCGAAAAGGGGATGAATTCCGCACCGACAGGCGCGCTGTCGAGCGGGCGCAGATGATATTTGTCACGAACCAGCGTCATGATCGAACGGCCTTCGGGCGTTTCGTCCGAGAAGGACGCCAGTTGCGCGGCTTCGGCGAGTTCTTGCTCTGTCACATCCGCCAACGGATACAATTCCGCCGCCTGACGATTGCCGAGCGTTATGGTGCCTGTTTTATCGAGCAGCAGCGTATCGACATCGCCCGCAGCTTCGACCGCCCTGCCCGACATTGCCAGTACGTTGAATTTCACCAGACGATCCATACCGGCGATGCCGATTGCGGATAGTAGCGCGCCGATTGTTGTTGGGATCAGCGTCACGAACAGCGCGACGAGGACGACGACGGAAATGCTGCCTTTGGCATAATGCGCGAAGCTGGGGATTGTCACCACGACGAAGATGAAAATGATCGTCAGCCCTGCGAGCAGAATGTTGAGCGCAATTTCATTCGGCGTTTTCTGGCGCACCGCGCCTTCGACCAGCGCGATCATGCGGTCGAGGAAGCTGGAGCCTGCAGCCGCCGTGATTTTAACGACGACCCAATCCGACAGAACGACAGTGCCTCCGGTAACCGCCGAACGGTCGCCGCCGCTTTCGCGCACGACGGGGGCGGATTCGCCGGTTACGGCGGATTCATCGATTGAGGCCGCACCTTCGACAACGTCGCCGTCACCCGGAACGATGTCGCCCGCTTCGACCAGAACCAGATCGCCCTGCTTGAGGGCGAGCGCGGAGACGAGATCGTATTTTTTGGATTTCGCTTGTTGTAATTTTTTGGCTTGAGCGTCCGTGCGCGCGCGGCGCAACGTGTCGGCTTGCGCTTTGCCGCGCCCCTCGGCGACGGCTTCGGCGAAATTGGCAAAAACAATTGTGAACCACAGCCAGCCGACGATCTGGACCGTGAAGCCCAAATTGGCTTTGTCATGATTGACGATGTCCTTGGCTAAAAGAACCGTTGTCAGCGCGGCGACGACCTCGACCGTGAACATCACCGGGTTTTTGATGAGCGTGCGCGGATCGAGTTTGCGGAATGCGTCGCCTATCGCGCGGGATACTATCTTTTGGTTCATGCTGGGGCTTGTAGCGTGCCTGGAAGCATGAGAATGGTCGGGGGTAGTGTTCATGTTATTATCCTTAGAATAAAGTTCCGGCCTTCATCATCATGTGCTCGACGATAGGCCCAAGCGACAGTACCGGGAAAAAGGTCAGGCCGCCGACGATCAGGATGATGCCGACCAGAAGACCGACGAACAGGCCGTTATCGGTCGGGAATGTGCCGGATGACGGAGGCACCAGTTTCTTTTCCGCAAGCGACCCGGCCACGGCGAGCATCGGCACGATCATCGCAAAGCGCCCGATCAGCATCGCAAAAGCCAAAGTCATATTATAGAAGAAGGTATTGGCGCTGAGGCCCGCGAACGCGCTGCCGTTATTGCCTGTGGCCGAGCTGTAGGCGTAGAGAATTTCCGTGAAACCGTGGGGGCCGTTATTGGCGATGCCTGCCAGCCCGTCCGGCATTGCCGCCGCAAGCGCGGTGAAACCGAGGCTGGAAAAGGGCAGGATCAAAAGCGCGAGCATCGTCATTTTGACTTCGCGGGTTTCCAGTTTCTTGCCGACATATTCCGGCGTGCGTCCGACCATAAGACCGGCGATGAACATTGCGATAATCGCGAAGAGCAAGATGCCGTAAAGACCGGAACCGACTCCGCCCCAGATGATTTCGCCGAGTTGGATGTTGATTAAGGTCACAAGGCCGCCAAGCGGGGTGAAGCTGTCATGCATGCCGTTAACAGCACCACAGGACGCATCGGTTGTCAGCGTCGCGAACAAGGCCGTGTTGGCGATGCCGAAACGGGTTTCCTTGCCTTCCATATTGCCGCCCGGTTGAGACATGCTTGACGTTTGATCGACGCCGTAGGCGGCAAAATTTGGATTGCCCGCGCTTTCGGCTGCGTAAAGGGTCAGCACGCCTACGACAGACAGAACTAGCATCGCGCCGAACAGCGCCCAGCCTTGCATCTGATTGCCAACCATACGCCCAAAGACATTTGTTAAGGCGGCACCAAGGCAGATCATCAAGATCATTTGCAACAGGTTGGAAATCGCCGTGGGATTTTCAAACGGGTGTGCGGCATTGGCGTTCATGAAGCCGCCGCCATTGGTGCCAAGCATTTTGATCGCGATTTGCGAGGCGATTGGGCCTTGAGCAATTGTCTGCTTCGCGCCTTCGATTGTTGTGACATCGGTGTAGGCGCTGAGATTTTGCGGGATGCCTTGCCAGACGAGGAACAGCCCGGCGACAATAGCAATCGGCAACAGCACATAAAGAACGCAACGCGTCAGATCGGCCCAGAAATTGCCCAGCGTTTTGGTCGAGTTGCGCGAGAAGCCGCGAATAATAACCAGCGCCAGCGCGATGCCTGTCGCCGCTGAAACAAAATTATGTACGGTGAGGCCCGCCATCTGGATCAGATAGCTCATCGTGGTTTCGCCGCCGTAATTTTGCCAATTGGTATTGGTGACGAAGCTGACAGCCGTGTTGAAGGCGAGATCGGGCGCGACGTTCGTCATGCCTTGCGGATTCAGCGGCAGCGAGGCTTGCAGCCGTTCCATTGCGTAAAGAAGGACAAAGCCAGCGAGATTAAACAGCAACATCGCAATTGCATAGGTCGTCCAGCGTTGTTCTTCGTCCGGATTGACTCCGGCGACGCGATAGAAAAGCTTTTCGAGAGGGCGCAAAATCGGCGAGAGAAAAGTGCGCTCGCCCGCGAAAACGCGCGTCATATAGCCGCCCAAGGGTTTGGTCAGCAGGAAGATAGCGACGAAAAAAATGAGGATCTGAAGCAGTCCGTTAGCGGTCATCATAAACTCCTAAAATTTCTCCGGACGAACGAGCGCATAGACGAGATAGGCGAGCAGAAATGCCGCTACCGCACCGCCGAGGATGAAGTCGATAGACATGAGGGAACTCACAGTTTGTCACAAAGATATGTATAGCCGATCAGTAGCGCGAAAGAGCCGACGCCCAGAACGAGCATGAGTATATCAAGCATGCGTTGTCTCCTGTTTCCTAAAACCTCTGGGATATGCCGAGATAGGGTTGGAGGTCGTTAGCAGCCTTATTAAGACCCACATTGATACCGCAATCAAGCTGCAAATTGTCCTTTGCCAGCCACGCCAGGGCGAAATCAGCCGTGTATTGAGTCGGTGTATTAACGTCATTGTTAACGTCGCTCCAGAACTCGACATAGCCCGTGAGTGCGGGGGTAAATACAGGGTGGCCGAAATTGATCAAGTTCTGAAAATTGGCGTGATCGCCGTTCAGGGCGGCATTCTCGAGAATGTCGACTTCACTGGTAATGCTGAGCGTCCAATCAGCGGGCAGCGCAGCCGTGAAAGGCACATAACCGCCGCCTTCCCAATGATTATTGCCAACATTATGCGCCGCCGTCGGTGCTTTGACATAGGGAACGATTGCCAGCGCGTAATCGCCGCTATCGTTGCCGAGCAGGTTGAACTTCACGCGGGTATAGATATCGCCAAAGCCGGATGCCGTGTTATCGACGCCAGCGACGCGGGATTGATTAAAATTGAGGGGGGCGAGCGCGACTTCGAGGTCTGTATTTTGCGTCAGGCCAGCCTTCAACGTGGGGTCGGCGACCAGAATGTTTGAGGTCGTCGTGTGCGTGGCGTTGGTGTGGTCGTAGGTCCAGTTCACAAGATCGGCTTCATACTGGAAATGCCCGGCATCTACTGTATAGGGCGAATCCGATTTGGTCGGCCTGTCGGTCGCAAAACTGCGCATCTGGTCGTCCGGCACCGGATTAAAGAGCGTATATTGCGATTTATCCGGCGGCGGCGCGGCATCATCGGCAAGCGCGGGAGATGAAAAAAGAACGGTAAGGGCGATCAAGAGGTACCTCTTCACGCTTGTTCAGTGTTCGGCACCATAAACCCTCCCGTTTGTTATTTACGGGAGGATTATAGCACGCTTTACGATTCGCCATACTCAGAAGTGCAGGATCACGTCTGCCGCCATCAGGGCCGTATAGTACCTGTCGGGGGAGATCCCCTTGGTAGGATTGCCGTTAAAGGCCGGCGCGTCGATAGCCTGATCGTAATCGATTTCCGGGCGGATTTCGATTTGCGGCGAGAGCCAGTGCTGCCAGCCTATCCCGAAATTGGCGTAACGGTTCTTAACGCCGGTACGTTGCCCCTCTTCATCGTCGTAAAATTCAGGACGGAACGAGATATTGTCCAACGGCGAGAACTGGTAGTTAAGATAAGCCACCGTGCCGATTGCCGTCGCAGTACAGGTAAGAACATTGGCGTTGTCGCAATGCGCCGCGTTCGGCGCATTGAAGGGCATGAATTCCGAGGAGAATGGCGTGCCTCCATTGGAAACTGCCGCCGACGCAACGGGATTGTTAAGATTCGGCACGTTCTTTTCGGACAGATCGTAGGCTTCGAACGACAGGTGCCATTTGTCGCTGAATTTATGGTAATAGGTGAATCCATACCATTGCAGATTGTTGTAGCCCCATTCGCCGCTATTGATGCCATCCATGCACGGATAGATGTTATCGTCGCCATTGTTCCAGGTATAGCGCGCGCAAGCGACAAGGGTCGGCTGGGCGCCGGGATCCTTCATGAATTTCGAACCCGGATAGAGAGGGTTAGGATCGGGGTTGTTTTCTTTCTGCCCCATATTCCAGAACGCCGTTTCCGTTCCGTCCACCACCCCTAATTGCAAGATGAGGTTTTTGGTGGCGGCCAGCGAGGCAACCAATCCTTCGTTCGTATAATTGTCGAAGCTGTATGTCATCGAATGCGAGTACATATAGTTGTTCGGCGCGAGCTGCGCTTCGATGTCGGGGATCGAAATGTAGCGGCCGAGGCGTAGCACCAATCCTTGAGCGACGTTCGGGATATACAATTCGCCATACATCATCGGGAAATCATACCCGTTGACGTAGTTTTTGTTCAAAAGCTGATAGCTGGAGATGCCATAGGCGGTCGTGTAGCGATAATTTTCTCCGTACAGCACGGACATGCGTCCACCCCAATCGACGTGATCGGTCTGCACGGTGTCGGGAACGCGATCTATATAGAGCACGGACTGATCGAGCTGCACGGTATCCGGCGTGTACATATAGGCCATCGGGGCATTGCCTCCCCGCTGCTGCGTATTGGTGCTGACGTTGAATCCACCGTCAAGCCAGCCATAGACCTGAATATGATTGTCCTGCAGCCATTGGCCCGGGGATGTGTGGGCGATTGCCGTCATTAGCGGGCTGTCGGTCGAATTGGCGCGGGTGACGCCGATGGGCGTGGTGGCGCCGTAAGGCCATTCCGTAAAGGGCATCGGCGGGGTTGATTGCGG
>JBAVWC010000051.1:0-9641 GCA_049697595.1 Alphaproteobacteria bacterium | reverse complement strand
GGTACCGCCAGCTCCGGCACCAGTTGCGGCTCCCGTTCCGGCAATCGTGCCTCTGGCTCCCGCACCAGCTCCAGCACCCGCGACAACAGGCACGGGCGGGTTGTACTGATTTTTTCTTGCATCCTGCGCATATTTCTTTATCTTCCGCCCAGGTTTTAAAGGACATTTCATGCGCGCCGAAATTAACACAGCCGTAGCAGACATCGAGAAATCGCTGACTTTGCTGAGGAGGCATCTTTGACTACGACAATGCCCTCGCGCGTCTGGACGAACTGAACACACTTTCCGAAGACCCTAATTTGTGGAACGACTCCGTCAAAGCGCAGAAGATCATGCGCGAGCGCACGCATCTCGATCAGGCGCTGGGTGGCTATCGGCAAATTGCGGGCGGCCTTGCCGATAATCTCGAAATGATCAAAATGGCCGAAGCCGAGGGCGACGCTCCTCTGGTCACCGAGGCCGAAAACGCGGTTTTCGCCCTGCGCGAAGTCGCGGCGCAGCGCGAGCTGGAAAGCCTGTTGTCGGGCGAAGCCGATGCCAATGATTGCTATCTGGAAATCAACGCGGGGGCAGGCGGCACCGAGGCGCAGGATTGGGCACAGATGCTGTTGCGCATGTATATCCGCTGGGGCGAAAAACACGGGTATAAGATCGAGTGGCTTGATGAATCTCCGGGCGAAGAAGCGGGCATTAAATCCGCGACGATTCAAATTTCCGGGCATAACGCCTATGGCTGGCTGAAAACGGAATCGGGCGTGCATCGTTTGGTGCGCATCAGTCCCTATGACTCCAATGCGCGACGCCATACCAGTTTCGCCAGCGCGTCGATCACGCCGGTCGTCGATAACAATGTGCCGATTGAAATTCTGGAAAAAGATTTGAAGATCGATGTCTATCGCGCAAGCGGCGCGGGCGGGCAGCATGTCAACAAAACCGAAAGCGCGGTGCGCTTTACCCATATGCCCACCGGCATCATCGTCGCATGCCAGCAGGAACGTTCGCAGCACAAGAACCGCGCCAAGGCGATGGAAATGCTGCGCGCGAAACTCTACGAACGCGAATTGAAAATCCGCGAATCCGCCGCCGCCGACATCGAAGCGCAGAAAAGCGAAATCGGCTGGGGGCACCAGATCCGTTCCTATGTCCTGCAACCCTATCAGATGATCAAAGACGCCCGCACAGGCGCGGAAACCAGCCAATCGCAAGCGGTTCTGGACGGCGACATCGATATGTTTTTAAGAGCGTCGCTGGCGAGCAGGATTAAGGGGCATGTGGAGTAAGGCATTAGAAGCTCTTGCCGCTAGCACGGTCGGATTCCCTCTCCCATAGGGAGGGGGAAATAATTAGCCGCCTCCATAACTCTGAATCAAACTGCCCGAAATCAAATACCACCCGTCCACCAGCACGAAGAAAATAATTTTGAACGGCAGCGAGATCAGCGACGGCGGCAGCATCATCATGCCCATCGACATTAAGATAGACGCCACGACCATATCGATAATCAGGAACGGCAGGAACAGCAGGAAGCCGATTTCAAACGCGCGCCGCAATTCGGAAATCATAAAGGCGGGGATCAGGGCGCGGATGGGAACATCGGCGACATCGGGCGCGACTGCGTTGCTTGTCGAGGGTGCTGCTGTCGGGGGGGCGGGCGGTTTGGGGGCAGTGGGGGCTGCTTTCCCTGCGTTCTCGGCTGCCGCATTAGCCTTGCTGATTTCCACGAACAGGTCGAGGTCTTTGGCACGCGTGTGTTTCAGCATGAAAGCCTGAAACGGTTCGAGCGTGCGCTGGAAGGACGTAACTTCGTCGATCTGGTTGTCCATTAACGGACGCACGCCGTTGTCCCACGCCTGATCAAAAGTCGGCTGCATGATGAACATCGTCAAAAACATCGCGAGGCTGATAAGCACGATATTCGGCGGCGTCGTTTGCGTGCCCAATGCCGTGCGCAAAAACGAAAGAACGACGATAATGCGGGTAAAACTGGTGACCATAACCAGAATGGACGGTGCTAACGACAACACCGTGATAAGCATGACAGTCTGCACCATATGCGCGGTAGCAGACGGCCCTTGGCCCATGTCGAAATTGATCGATTGCGCAAAGGCGTGCGCCGGAGCGAACGCCGCGAACAGAACGGCAAGCAGGAAAGCGGAAAGTTTAAGCCGTCGCGTCATAGGGGGTCTTGAGGGCTGGCAGGAGGAAGATTCGCTTCGATAACTATATCGTGGTTAGCGTTTAATAAAAGCAAATGTTCGCGCCCGTCGCAGTTAAGGATGACAAAGCGTCGTTTGGCGTCGATTGTCAGGCTTTCGACGATTTTCATCCGCCGCTTGCGCGACGCCTTTGTCGGCAGCGCCAATCCGCGCGTGCTGATATATTTCAGGACAAAGCCCAGCATAGCCAGCAACGCCAGAACGACTGAAAACGCCAGCACCAGCCGCAGCCAGGAAAAATTGGTGGCGTTGTCGATCATGTCTCCTCCTTGAGATGCGCATCATAGTAGGCGCGCAGGTCGCGTTCGCATTCATCGAGCCTGTCGAGCATCTCACTCAGCTTCGGCAGGCATTCCTGTTGGATTTCGGGTTCGGATTCTTTCAGCGCGGCGCACAAATCCGCAACGCGGTTATCCAAACCGATCATATCGGGCATGTGGCCGCTTTGCAGAATCTCGCGTACCGCCTTGATATATTTATCGATTGTGGCGAATTCCTGAAGCAAAGATTGGCTGGTGGGCATATCAGGCCTTTACTGACAGTGTCTAAGAAGACCGAGTAGATTAAGAATGTCTTTATATACCCCTGAAACCCCCTCCGGCAAGTGGTTGTCCGATGCCCAAATTCGGGAGATCATCAAACCTTTCTTAATCTGTTGGCTTGAGAATGGGGGCAGAGGTTTTATATGTCCAAATGTCCCTTCCCGCCGACCAAGCCCCAAGACGCCCAGACTTTTACCAGCGCGGAGCAAGCCGTTGCTCGTGTGCTGGAGATTTATCAGGCCAACACCGCCTATCTGCGCGACGAGTTTCAGCGTATGGCGCGGGGCGAGGCGACGGCGGGGCGCGTCGGAGCCTGTTACCCTTATGCCGCGATCACCACCGTTTTTCCCACGCATATCGACAAGCGTTTGTCTTTTGGTTTCGTGCCGGGGCCCGGACGCTATACGACGACGCTAACCCGTCCGGATTTGTTCGAAGGTTATTACAGGACGCAATTCGAGCTGCTGATCGAAAACCATAACGTGCCGATTGAAATAGGAGTCAGTTCGACTCCCATTCCCATTCATTTTGCCTTTAGCGACGGCATGCATGTCGAAGGGCAACTGGATGCGACACGCATTCCTATTTTGCGCCAGACTTTCGATTTGCCTAATCTCGGCGATATAGACGACAGCATCGCCAACGGCACTTATCCGTTTTTGGCGGGCGAAGAAAATCCGCTGGCGATGTTCACGGCGCCTCGCGTCGATTATTCGCTGCATCGCTTGCGGCATTATACAGGATGCGATCCGGTGCATTTCCAGAATTTCGTGATTTTCACCAACTATCAATTCTATGTCGATGAATTCCTGCGTATGGGGCAGGAATTGATGACAAAGACTAATGATCCCACACAGGCCGCCGAACGCCGTTTCTATACGAAACTGGTCGAACCCGGAGGTTACACGACTTTCAACGCCAATATGGGTGATAAAGCTCCTGCGGGTGAAAGGCTGACGCGCATGCCGCAAATGCCTTCCTATCATCTGGAGGGTGAAAACCATAACGGCATTACGCTGATCAACATAGGCGTCGGCCCCAGCAATGCGCGCACGATTTCCGATCATGTCGCCGCCATTCGCCCGCATGCGTGGATCATGCTGGGCCATTGCGCGGGGCTGCGCGATACGCAGAAGCTGGGTGATTATGTTCTGGCGCACGGTTATGTGCGCGACGATCATGCGCTCGATAACGAATTACCTTTGTGGGTTCCCGTGCCGAATTTGGCCGAGGTGCAGCGCGCGCTGGAAGACGCGGTGGCGAATGTCACGGGGCTCGGCGGGTATGATCTGAAATCGGTCATGCGTACCGGAACGATTGTGACGACCGATAACCGCAATTGGGAAATCGGCGGTTATGCCAAACTGGTTGAGCGGTTTAATCAAAGCCGCGCGATCGCGCTCGATATGGAATCTGCGGTGATCGCCGCGAACGGTTTCCGTTATCGCGTGCCTTATGGAACGTTGCTATGCGTGTCGGATCGTCCCTTGCACGGGGAAATTAAACTGCCCGGAATGGCGAACAGCTTCTATCGCCAGCAAGTCGATCAGCATTTGCATATCGGTATCAAAGCAATGGAACTGCTACGCGCCACGGGTTCGGAAACGCTGCATAGCCGCAAATTGCGTGGCTTTTCAGAGACGGCGTTTCAATAAAGCGGTTAGGGTTTCGATCACACTTTCCCAATCGCCATATTTCGGCTGGCGCAGCAATGTCATCGACGGATACCAAACGGTCGTTTCCCCCACCACGCCCCACCGCCAATCCGGGCAATAAGGAAGCAGCAGAAAAGTTTTCACGCCCAACGCGGCCGCCAGATGCGCTGTGGAAGTATCGACGGTGATCAGGCAATCCATTTGTTTCAGCAAAGCGGCGGTGTCGGCGAAATCGGTGATGAGGTTGTCGAGGCGGATGATGCCGCCAGACTCCCCCGCCCCTCGCGGGCGGGGGTAGGGGGTGGGGGAGAGTTCTATTTCATCCAGTGCCTCTCCGATAACAGGCGCGTAAAAATCCGCTTCAACCCTATTCAGCATCGGCGCGAATTGTTCCAGTCGCAATGAACGTTCAGAGTCGCGTTCATGTGTGCGTGATCCTGCCCAGACCAACCCGATTTTCAGGGTGCATTTGCCTTGCGGCAGTTTTGGTGTTGCAGGAGCAGAAAGATAGATTCCCTCCCCCTCGCGGGGAGGGTTAGGGAGGGGGGCGATCAGCAGGGGCGATGTTTGGGTATTATGTGCAGCAACAGCGGCAAGATCGTTCGCAGATTGCGGATGAAGATCTAGCGGAACGCCCCCCTCCCTGACCCTCCCCGCAAGGGGGAGGGGAGAAGTAAGTAAGGGGAGCGAGAGGATCGGCACAAAATAATCGCAAGCGGGTAGGGCGGTCTTTTCGTCCAATACCGTTCCGCGTAATGCATCCGATAATAAACGCACCAGATTTTTGGGAACCGCCCAGATCAATTCTCCGTCGGGCAGGAATTTTTGATAGCGGCAGAATTGGATGACATCGCCGAAACCTTGCTCGGCGAGGATCAGAAGTTTTTTGCCTTTCAGGCTCTCGCCGTTCCAGCGCGGGCAAGTGGGATGAAGGCGCAAGGCGCGCGGCATTTCCAAACGGGATTCAAATAATTTAAATCCGCGTTCGTAATCTCCCGACAACAAACGCGCCAAACCTTCGTCGTGCCGGAAAATGGCTTCGTCTTTTATCGCGCGTCCTGCCGCAAATAATTTCCACGCCTCATCGAAATGCAATTGATCGACGGCAAGATTGGCGCGGTTGATAAAGGTCGCGGGACTATCGGGTGTTTCCCGTTGCGCCTGCCGGAACGCCGCATCGGCCTCCGCAAATTTCCCCTGCTTGCCGAGTGCGAGGCCGAGGCAATTCAACGCATCGGATTTCGCCGCGCCCTTTGCCAATGCCCGCCGCGCCATTTCTTCGGCCTCGGCAAAGCGGTGCTTTTTGCGATAGAGGTTCGATAAATTGCCATAAGCCTCGGCCTGCGCCGGGTTCAGCGCGAGGCAGTGTTCCTGGCTGGCGATTGAATTGTCGATTTGCCCCAAATTTTCCTCGGCAATGCCGCGATTGAGCCAGAACAGGGCGTGATCGGGAAAACGGGCCGTTGCGGCGGCAAAGGTTTCTTGCGCCGCCTTCCAGTCCTCCAAGGCCAATTCCGCTAAACCTTTGATAAGGAAATGCTGGAGCGTAAACGCGGCGATTTTCTCGCGCGCCATTAAATCTCGGGCGGCGGCAAAATCCTTGCGTTTCAGGGCTTCGAGGGCTTTTTGGATGTGCATTAACCTTGAATCCTAACGAGTTCTGACAGCGCAGCAAGGGGAATTTGCTTTTTTGGCAGGTTCTAAAATTATGAAAATAAAAAAGGGCTTGGTTAATACAGAGGGAGTGAGGGTATAAAATCACGCATATATTGTTTATCCGGTTAAGCGTGTGAGATTGCGATGACATTACTGCCAAGCTTCATGAATTTATATAAAAGCCGCTCTGTTGAGGGTTATACTTCTTTGCATTGGGCCTTGCGTGGTTTCAGGGAAGCAACGAAGGAGGTAGCTGGTGTTCAGCCTCTTACGCGTATTTTAGCCGTTGGCGTTCCCTTCAATGGATTATGGTTTCTTAGGCCCAGGGATCCGGAGTTTGTGGGAGATTCTTTGCGCGATCTTGCGGGGGCCCACATTCCGGTTAGCCGCGATTTTGTCTTCACTCCTTTTGATCTCAGATATGGCAGAAAATATGATTATCTGGATCCTGCCAATGTTCAGCGCATAAAGCCGGATATCGTCATTATTGCCTTTATTGCCACGCCCAATCATCCTCAAAGAAAGACGGTTTGCGACGACGGCTGCTTCACGCTCAGCCCCAAGGATTCCGGAATAGCAAGCTGGCAGGAAGCGACAGAGAACTCAGGCGCAAAAATTGTTCTGTCCTACGCGCACACCAAAAATGATGTCAGCATCACCCCGTCGCCCACATCGCGTTATGAGGAAATTCCGAAACTTTGCAGGAAGGTTTGGAGTTTCCACGTTTCCACCCTTATAGATAAGGATTACGCGGCGAGCCTTAGGGCCCCCATCCCACAAAAAGCCCTTTTATCTTCGGGGCTTGGCTTATAAAAGAAAAACTAGACTTTCGGCGGTGTTTCCGACTATAAACGGCCCGTGAAATCGGTGTGGTAGGCGTTCCTTAATCACAATACCCAAGGAAGCCGCACCACGCCAACCTGCTAAAAGCAGGTCGGGGGAAACGAAATCCCATCACAAAATGGTTTGTTCTGCGCGCCTTTTGGCGCGTTGGGGCGTTTTTTGGTTACGCAAATGGATAGTCGTTTGCGTTAAACGAGGAGAGAAATATGGCAAAAGAAATCGTCGGCCTTATCAAGCTGCAGGTTCCCGCTGGTGCGGCGAATCCGTCGCCTCCGATTGGCCCCGCGCTCGGTCAGCGCGGCCTGAACATCATGGAATTCTGCAAGCAGTTCAATGCCAAGACTCAAGGCATGGAAAAGGGCACGCCCATTCCGGTTGTAATCACTGCGTTCTCGGACCGCAGCTTTACCTTCATCACGCGTCAGCCGCCGAACACCTTCTTCATCAAGAAGGCTGCCAAGATCGATAAGGGCGCGCAAACGCCGGGCACGCAAACGGTCGGCACCATTACAATGGCGCAGATCAAGGAAATCGCCGCAAAGAAGATGGTCGATTTGAACGCTAACGACATCGACGCCGCCAGCAAGATGCTGGTCGGCTCTGCACGCTCGATGGGCATTCAAGTGGTGGGAGAATAATCATGCACGGTAAGAAACTTCGTAACGTCGCCAAGAACGTCGATCGCAATAAGGCCTATCCTTTGGCCGATGCCGTCAAGCTGGTTTTGGCGAACAGCAAGCAAGCCGGACGCAAGTTCGTTGAATCCGTCGAATGCGCGATCAATCTCGACATCGACACCAAGCAGTCCGATCAAGCGGTGCGCGGCGTTGTCCAATTGCCTCACGGCACGGGCAAGACCCTTCGCGTGTTGGTATTCGCCAAGGGCGACAAGGCTGACGCGGCCAAGGCCGCCGGAGCCGATTTCGTCGGCGCCGAAGAACTGAAGGACGCGATTATGGCGGGCAAGAGCGATTTTGACCGCGTCATCGCGACCCCGGACATGATGGGCATCGTCGGTCAATTGGGTAAGGTTCTCGGCCCTCGCGGCCTGATGCCTAACCCGAAGCTGGGAACGGTTACGCCGAACGTCGTCGAAGCGGTCAAGGCCGCCAAGGCGGGCTCGATCGAATTCCGCGCCGAAAAGGCCGGTATCGTTCAAGCCGGTATCGGCAAGGTCAGCTTCTCCGAAGCCGATCTTCTCACCAATGCCAAGGCCTTCATCAGCGCGATCACCAAAGCTCGTCCTGCTGGCGTCAAAGGCACTTATGTCAGCCGTATCAGCCTGTCCACATCAATGGGCCCTGGCGTTAAGGTCGATATGAGCACGGTTGCCGAGTAATAATTTTAAGGTTGCTTCCATACCCCGACTTGGGGTATGGAAGTTTCGCCTTAGCGATAAGGCGACCCTGTCCGAGACTGCGGGCGCTTCTCAAAAGTTGAAAAACTGGGGGAAGCTTAAAATGCCAGCAATAGACGGGATAAGACGAAGAACGCGTTTGCGACTTGCTCGCCTTTTACGCTTTTGTCTTTTCTCATCTTTCCCCGGACAGCACTAAAAGTTTCTCGTCGCGCTTGGCGCGTGACGTTTTGTTTGAACTGCCGCATTTGCGGCTGACATGAAGGAGCGAAGTATGAACGCACATAGCCCAAATCGTCTGGCGAAGGAAAAGTTGATCACCGTCATCGACGAAGACCTGAAGGGCGCCGAATTGATCGTCGTCACGCAACAGCTCGGCCTGAATGCCGATCAGACCCGCACTTTGCGTATTGAAATGCGCAAGAACGGCGTGGGGCTGAAGGTTGCCAAGAACAAGCTGGTCAAGCACGCGATCAAGGGCACCAAAATCGCTTCACTGGAAAAGTTCCTGCACGGCCCGACTGCTTTGGCTTATTCCAAAGACCCCGTTGCCGCTGCCCGCGCCTCTGTCGATTATTCGAAGAAGAACGACAAGTTCAAGATCGTCGGCGGCGTTATGGGCGAGCAGGTTCTGGAAGAAGCAGAGATCAGAGTGCTGGCCGCTTTGCCGTCGCTGGATCAACTTCGTGCCAAGCTCCTCGGATTGCTGCAAGCTCCCGCGACCAAGATCGCCGGCATTCTGCAAGCGCCCGCTGGTCAATTGGCGCGCGTTCTGTCGGCTCGCGGTCGTCAGGAAGCATAAGAGGTTAAGAACCTGTTTGCGATCTCGTCAGGCCGAGGTGAAAATGGGGATTTTCGAGTACCGAAGCGGAGCGTACTCTTGTACGTGAGCATCGGAACGCAGAAAATACCCATTTGCAGCCCGGCATCACGAGATCGTAGACAGGTTGTAAGGAACAAGGCCGCAAGGCTGCGTATTAAGTGTAACAAAAACGTAAGTTCAACAAAGGAGAGAAAACATGTCGAAGCTTGATAAACTGGTCGAAGAACTGTCCACCCTGTCGGTTCTGGAAGCCGCCGAACTGTCGAAGCTGCTGGAAACCAAGTGGGGCGTTAGCGCCGCTGCTCCGGTTGCCGCCGCTGCCGCTGCAGCTCCTGCAGCAGCTGCTGCCGAAGAACAGACCGAATTCACGGTCATTCTTGCCAAGGCTGGCGACAAGAAGATCGAAGTCATTAAAGAAGTCCGCGCCGTCACCGGCCTGGGCCTCAAGGAAGCCAAGGATCTGGTGGAAGCCGCTCCGAAGCCTCTCAAGGAAGGTCTCAGCAAGGCTGATGCCGATAAGATCAAGAAGGCTCTTGAAGCAGTCGGTGC
>JBAVWC010000050.1:0-4036 GCA_049697595.1 Alphaproteobacteria bacterium | reverse complement strand
ATCAAAAGAAATCCAAAGAGAGTGCGCGGACGCGCCCTCTCTTTGGTTAATCGGTTGTTAAGTTTCTTGCTGCGGTCTTGTTTGGATGCGGGCTGTGAGCCAAGCCTCAATCTCCTGTTCGACCCAGCCGACGGCGCGGTCGCTTAAAGCGATTTGTCGGGGGAACTTCCCCCGCGCCATATGGTGATAAATTGCCGCCCGTTTTAATCCGACCCTGTTTATCACTTCGGGAAGGCGCAGGATGCGGAGAAGTTCTCCCGGAGGGTCGGGAGGAGAAACGATTTCCGATAGTTTTTTGCTTTGCCGAACAGGGCGGGTGATGATCACTACCGCCCGTTTAGCGGCATCCACTTCTGCTATTTGGGAAGAAAGGCCGTTATAGGGAACCAGAGAACCGGAATTTGTATTTGCCATTACATCCTCCTTGAAAAGAGAGAACTGATAATGGCTTCAGGATAACCCCGTTGAATTCAATCAAACAGACATGCAGGGCAACTTTGTTATTCCGGAATATTAGGCGCGGAGAATAATCCGGAATTTACTTTACAAATAACTTTCCGGATTTCTTGCGACTGCCGTCTTGTTCCTTAATCGCTTGAAATTTCAGCATTCTGATTGTCCGTTCGTCCAGAAGTTTTTGGGCAAGCGATTTTGCTGCTTTCCTGCAAGCGTCCTCGCTGCCAACTGGCTTATCCGCTATGGCGTTAAGAGCATCTGCGAAGTCTGACCAGCGGAAAGTCTGCTTTGTCTCCATTTCCCACAGGCGCAAGTCCAGATAAGGCAAGACCCCGCTATTGTGCCAAGTTGAAAAATCCTGACTCTTGAAGAACGGGCTTTGAAGCTCTTTCGCCTCTTTATTCTGGGATTTGATGTATTCGGCAAAGTCGCGCTTCAGAAGCGCGGCGGGCAGCGACAAATCGACCCGCAGATATTTGATGCCCCCGTAACTACCCCGATAGGGCGTATCCTTTTGGGCGAGCCATTCTTTCTCTACATCTTGGCTATTGGGAAGGTCGTTTTTTTTGAGCTTCGCTGCCCATTGATTACGAATGTTATGTAAACGATAGACATGTGCAATTTCCCCATAGGTTATTGGTCGAACGCCATTGCCGATTTTGGCGTTGAGAGTCATTGCCCTTTTCATGTAAATCTTGGCGGCGCGCGCGAGATCCCGTTGCGACCTGATGGACGGCTCTTCGGCGCAGGCTTCCTCGACGCGCGAGAGTGTAATAAGAGGGTCTTCTTTTACAAGAGCCGACCATTTCTCGCTATATGGTCGCCACAGTATAGCGTCAGGGAGAGAAAGGGTTTCAAGGGTGGTTCGGAAGGCCAACTGCTGAAACCACTCCGCCGCGCCACAGGATTTTACGCCGCGATATTTTTCAATATCAAACCATTCCGGCAATCCCGCGCTGCCCTTCTTCGGGCGTCCTGCTTTTGACATGGGCACATCCTTTCTTTCTCCCGAAAAGATATGCGGCGATTGTTAGCAAGAGCTTAATATGGGGGTTTCTATTGCTTCTGTTCCCGCAGCCCATCGAGATAATCTGCCCATTGCTGCATCATCTTACGACGCTCCGGCAAATGTGCGGTGCGGTTATAAGCTCTCCCGTTCGGGTCGCGGACAGCATGGGCGAGTTGGTGTTCGATATAATCGGGGCGAACGTGCAGAACTTCATCCAGCACAGTACGCGCCATTGCGCGGAAACCGTGACCCGTCATTTCGTCTTTAGGAATCCCCATGCGGCGCAAGGCGGAAAGGATGGCGTTGTCGCTCATAGGGCGCAGATTGGAGCGCGGACTTGGGAAAAGATAGGTTCCGCGTCCGGTCAACGGTTGCAACTCTTTCAGAATCTCCAATGCTTGATTCGACAAAGGCACAAGATGCGGCTCTTTCATCTTCATACGCTCGGCGGGGATATTCCAGCTTGCGGTCTTCAAATCTATTTCCGTCCATTCGGCTTTTCTCAATTCGCCGGGACGGACGAAAAACAGAGGAGCCAGACGCAAAGCGCTACGGGTGATGACGCTGCCTTGATAATCATGCAGGGCGCGAAGCAACGCGCCGATAGCTTTCGGTTCCGTTATTGCCGCAAGATGCCCTTTTTTGGCTGGTGGCAATGCCCCGCGCAGGTCGGCGGCGGGGTCGCGGACGGCGCGGCCTGTGGCGATGGCATAGCGGAAGACCTGACCGCAGGTTTGCATAACCTTATGAGCCGTATGAACTGCCCCTCGCGCTTCCATCCGGCGCAAAACCGCCAGCAGTTCTGGCGGCGTGATTTCGGCAATAGGGCGCTCTCCAAGCCAAGGGAAAATGTTGAGTTCAAGCTGCCCGGTGTTTTTCTTCGTATTCGATGCCGCCCAGATAGCAGATTGCTTGCCAATCCATTCCCGCGCCACTACCTCAAAGCTATTTGCCTGACCGTCAGCCCATGCCGCCTTCACCGCCTTACGGTTGATGGCGGGGTCAATCTTATCGACCAGCTTCTTGCGCTCTTGGTCGCGGCGGTCACGAGCGGCTTTCAGGGTGATGTCGGGATATGTTCCCAAAGACAGCAGTTTTTCCTTGTTATTAAAACGATATTTGAAGCGCCACCATTTGCCGCCATTGGGCATTATCAGGAGGAACAAACCACCTGAGTCGAACATTTTATAGGGCTTCTTTTTCGCTGTAGCGCGGCGAATGGCGGTGTCGGTCAGCGGCATGTGGGGTAGCTCCGAGTTATGGTCACGAGTTACCCTGAATGCTACCCCGACTTGAACGCGGATTTCAACGAATTTTAATGGAAGGCAATAGACGCAAAAACCAATGAAAACGCATAAAATGCGGGGTATTTCAGATTTTAATGGACATGCGTGGATTTGATAATGGTGCTGCCGATAGGAATTGAACCTACGACCCCGTCCTTACCAATTTCGGTCTTGCCCTATGTGCTCCTCCTTAATGCTGTGATTTTCTTGCTTATTTTTTTCGTTTCTCCCACAAATTGCTCGTTTCTCTCACTCTTTACTCCCACATAACTCCCACAAAATCGGAAAAATGCGCGTCACGATTTGCTCGTTACTGCCCCCGTTTTGTGTTCAGCCAATAGCGAGTTGATTTACGTTCACCAGTGCGAATGAGGACGCCCTTCTCGACAAGGTCGTGCAAGTCACGGGTGGTGGTCGCACGCGCAGCACCCGTGATGCTGATATAATTCTCGGCGCTCAGGCCGCCTTTGAAGCCTTCAACGCCTTCGCGGAACATGCGCTCCAGCACTTTCTCTTGGCGTTCATTCAGTTCTCCCCGTACCTTGTCGTAAAGCTTGGTTTTCTCGATCAGGAACTCGACCATCTGCTGGGTGTAATCTTGGGCATCCAGGATGGTTGCCGAGAAATAAGCCAACCAATCGTCAATCTCGTTGTCCTTGTTGCTCGCCTCCAGCATGTCGTAATAGTTCTTTTTATGCTTTTCGATGATGTGAGACAAAGCAATGAGCGAAGGCTGTCCGAGCGATTGAGATAAAGCTTTTTCGGCAATGCCCCGTCCGATACGGCCATTGCCGTCTTCAAACGGATGAATACAGACAAAATAAAGATGGGCGATGCTGGCTCGGGTAAGGGCGGGCAATGGAGCAGAACCATTGGGAGCCGTTTTATTAAACCAAGCAATGAAGCGCGTCATCTCGCGCTTCATTGTTTCGGAAGGCGGGGCTTCAAAATGAACCTTGGGTTTGTATATCGCCCCCGACACAACCTGCATCGGGTCTTCATGGGTGCGATATTCCCCGATGTCCTCCAGATCAGTCCGTCCCGCCGTAATCATGCGATGCCACGCAAACAGCGTTTCGTGGCTTAGCGGCGCGGCATAATTGCGATAGAGGTCAATCATCATGTCGGCGATGCCGCGTTCTGCCGGTTGAATCTTTTGCTTGCCGGGATCGAGGCCAAAATGCCGCCGTATTGAGGAACGCAAACTTTCGCGGTTGAGAATTTCGCCTTCGATTTCTGAAGTCTTGAAGGCCTCATTGCTCATCAGGTCGATTGTCAGTGTTGC
>JBAVWC010000049.1:0-1875 GCA_049697595.1 Alphaproteobacteria bacterium | reverse complement strand
GTCCACAGGACACACCGATGTCTGCCGTTACGTTCGGCGACGGGTTGCCTCTTCACTCTCAGACAGTGAGAGGCGGCATCAATTGGATTTTTGCGATTGCTTTTGCCTGTTTTCATCTAGGCGCGCTGGCCGCTCTGTTCTATTTTCGATGGCCGGCGTTTGTTGCGTTTCTCGTGATGTGGGTTCTTTCGCAGAATCTCGGGATAGGAATGGGCTACCACCGCCTGCTCACTCACCGCGGGTACTCCACGCCGAAGTGGCTGGAGTATTGTATTGCCACCTTCGGAACGCTTGCCCTGCAAGGTGGGCCTATCTACTGGGTCGCTGTTCATCGCATGCATCACAGATACACCGATACACTTGGCGATCCACATTCGCCGCGTGACGGGAAGTGGTGGTCCCATGTGGGATGGATTCTGAATGGGACTCTTCGCAATGAAACAAAAGCGCTCGATAAGTATGCCCCGGATCTGGCCCGGGAGAGCTACTATGCCTGGCTCAATAAGTATCACTGGGTTCCGTTGACCGTAGTTGGCCTCACGTTTCTTGCTGTGGGAGGATGGCCCTGGCTCTTATGGGGCGCAGTCCTGCCCGCAACGATCGGGTTTCACGTCACCTGGATGGTCAATTCCGTGACTCATCTGTGGGGGACAAGGCGTTTTTCCACGAGTGACGACTCGCGTAACAATTTCTGGGTGGCGCTGCTGACGGGGGGCGAAGGATGGCACAACAACCATCATGCACATCCGGTCTCGGCCCGCCACGGATTGGCCTGGTACGAAATCGATGTCAATTACTATGGCATTCGTCTGCTGGGGGCACTTGGTCTTGCGAGCCGGATCAATACTGCGCGCCTGAAACCCAAGACAGAAGTGTAAGCTGCTTCAGCAACGCGAGGAGATGCTGGAACCTCGATGCCCCCGAGCTCTCGCAGCGCAACGTCGTGAACATAAAGAGATGCGTCTTCTGCTCTGCTGATCCGTCTGCAGGGGGCATGGGCGGCCGTCGACCAACGCGACAAAGTCGATTCTTAATCCAGCAACACGATATGAGCCAGCGATCGATTGATTACCATCACGCTGCTGTTGTAATCGATGTAGCCAAGACTGCGAAACCGATTGAGGAAGAAGCTGACGCGCGATCTTGTTGTGCCGATCATGTCAGCAAGAGTCTCCTGGCTGATCTTCGCGATAACCGGAATGGGTTTCGAGTTCTGTCCGAAGTTGGCCATCAGCATTAACAGGCGAGCAAGGCGCTTTTCACTTGAGTTGAACAGATGATCCACAAGATCTGCCTGCATGCGCATGTTGCGCGAGAGCAGGTGCTCGTGGAAATGCTGGGCGAACGCCGGCTCACGATGAAGCAGGTCCTGCATGGCCGATGTATCAATGCGAGCGATGGTACTGGATTCAAGTGCGCTTGCGGAGGAACTTCTCTGCTTCTCGCCAGCCAGGGAGGCTTCCCCAAAAAAGCTACCCGCCGGGAGATGAGCGATGACAGCTTCCTTACCGCCGGCTGACACTACGGTGAGTTTTACCTGGCCGCTCTCGATGTAGAAAATCGCGTTGGCGGGGTCGCCTTGCGAGAAGATCGATTCGTCTGCGAGGTATTCGCGCCGGGACTTTCCGGGCATGAATCTGTTCAGCGGGCTCTGCAGATCGATTGCGGGGCTTTGAACAGGCAGAGCGCTGGCCGGCGCGGATACGACCTTCAACCGATGATGGG
Organism: Alphaproteobacteria bacterium; assembly: GCA_049697595.1. Lineage (GTDB taxonomy): Bacteria > Pseudomonadota > Alphaproteobacteria > UBA9219 > UBA9219 > CAIXLI01. Next base: position 150 of record JBAVWC010000049.1, on the reverse strand, counting down.
TTGGCGACGGTGATGGAAAGGGATAGTCCATTCGAATGTTTCGCGCCGACGGCGTCACAGTAGCGATGCTAGTAGCCATAATCGATACCTTTCAATTTCACAGGGTGGGCGCAATAGGCTGAGGTGGAGGCAACCATTGCTATGCCGATA
>JBAVWC010000048.1:0-11254 GCA_049697595.1 Alphaproteobacteria bacterium | reverse complement strand
GAGGACGCCTTGGCCAGCGCGCTGGTATCGACGACAAAAACGTTCTTCTCTAACGGTTTGGGGCTGACGAGGCTGTCCGACGCCGTTCCCGCGATCCAGGCTAGGCCGACGGCGATCAGGAGAGCTGCACAAATCTTATTAAAGGTCAGAGAGTCTTTCATGAAGGAACCAGCACCTTATTGAATGAAGACAGACGAAATCGGTCAGTCGCAAATAGATAATTCGCGATAACTATTTAATACCAGACGATGCCAATGTCGAGTATAAACCCGCGCGGCGCCTGTCCCGGCAAACACGTACTTTTAGGGTAGTCCCAATGCTTAAAAAACCGAATCCCGTGCCGGTTACATACTGGCTTTTAATATGTTGCGGTCTGGTGTTTGTTACGGCTCTTCTGGGCGCCATAACGCGCCTGACCGAATCCGGGCTTTCTATCACCAGTTGGGACCCGGTTATAGGGATTGTGCCGCCTCTTAATGAAGAATCGTGGCAAAAGGCCTTTACCGCCTATCAGGCGATTCCACAGTATCAGGTGCTTAATCGCGGCATGACGCTGGAGGCGTTTAAGGGCATTTATTTCTGGGAGTGGCTGCATCGGTTTCTGGATCGGCTGATTGGTGTTGTCTTTGCCGTGCCTTGGGTCGTTTTTCTCGTGCAAAGAAAAATTAACAAGAGCGACGGTTTGAAACTCGCACTCATTTTCGCGCTGGGCGGCCTTCAGGGATTTGTCGGCTGGTTTATGGTGCAAAGCGGGTTGGAGGTAAGAACCAGCGTCAGCCCCTATCGGCTGGCGCTGCATCTAGGGTTAGCGCTGGTCATTTATTCCGCGTTGTTGTGGACGGCATTTAGCGGGATGCGGCATGAGGCTCCCCAAAGCAAAACACCGCCCGCACTGCTGCGGCACGGGTGGATCGCGTTGGGATTACTGGCGGTGACGATGACCTGGGGTGCGTTCGTCGCAGGGTTGCATGCGGGCGAAGTTTACAACACCTGGCCCTTGATGGAGGGTGATGTTTTTCCGGCAGGAGCGGCGACGTTACAGCCGATGTGGCATAATTTCTTTGAAAATCCGGCAGGAGCGCAATTTCTTCATCGCTGGCTGGGGCCGACGACAATGATCGTTTTGCTGGCCTGGGTTGCGCGCTGCTGGGGAGGCGCTGATCAATCGCGCAAGACAGGGCTTGCGGCGCTGGCAGGAATGGCGGTTGTTCAGGTTGGATTAGGCATCGGCACGCTTCTATCACATGCGGAAATCGTTCTGGCCGTCTTGCATCAGGCGGGCGCGATTACGCTTTTGTCTTTGGTTTTGTGGAATTTGCAGCGGTTTTCCGATGCACGGGCTTCTTCTGCACAGACGACAGCCCATAAATAACCAGCAAAACCAGCGCGAGACTGTACCAAATCACGGCATAGACGAAATGGTTGTTCGGTAACGTCACGCGCGTTTGGCCGCCTATCGGATAGCCGCCTTGGTTGGGCGTCGCGTCTGCCTCCAGCACATAGGGCAAAAATGCCGGAACATTGGCAGCCTCAGCCATTGCCGGAAGATCGATTGAGAACCAGTTGTTTTCCTTTGGTTTATTCGGCGGCTGAGTCCAGAAATGTTCGGGCTCGCGCAAGATGCCTTTGAGAGTCACAAGGCCCGTAGGGCGCGAGAAATCGCCGCCCCCCGTTCCCGGTTTGCGGTCATAGGGTATCCAGCCGCGATCGACGAGCAGGTATTTTCCGTTACCCATCTGCATCGGCGTCAGAATGTGATAACCGCCCTCGCCGGTTTGCGAAATGGCGAAGAGATAAAAACTGCTGTCGTTCTGCAAGAACCCTATCGCCAGCCCGGGGCGATAATTGACATCCTTCCCACGGGCCAGATCATCGGCCAAAGACGCGGCAGACACCGGCATTTGATGCATGCGCTGGTCTATCGTCGCGATAAGATTTTCTTTCCAGTGCAACCGCTGCACTTGCCACGTGCCGAGGCCGAGCAGGACAGCCAGCATAAGGACAGTCATCACCGTCGGCCAGAGGCGGGGCGTAAAAACACGCCCCGCGATGCGGAAGGAGATCAAGGGCTGGCCCCGTACCAGTAGATCGACACGAACAGGAACAGCCAGACAACGTCAACGAAATGCCAGTACCAAGCCGCCGCCGTCAGGCCGAAATGGCTGTCGGGCGTGAATTGGTCTTCTTTCGCGCGCCACCAGCATACGGCCAGAAAAATCGTGCCGATAATGACATGCAACCCGTGGAAGCCCGTCGCCATAAAGAAGGTCGAGCCGAACATGCCGCTTTTCAGGCCGAAATCGGTGTTCATGTATTCGTAAGCCTGACAGGTGGTGAAGCTGAGGCCCAAAGCCACCGTTACAGCCAAGGCACACAACAAAGACTTGCGGTTATTCGTTAGAACGGAGTGATGCGCCCAAGTGACCGTCGTGCCCGAGAGCAGCAGGATCAGCGTCATAAAGAACGGCATGTCGAACGTAGGCGATGTGTGAATGTTCGCCGGTGGCCAGATACCGCCGAGGATCGCGGGTGGAAAGAGCGCCGCGCTGTAATAGGCCCAGAAAAACGCGACGAAGAACATGACTTCGGAGCTGATGAACAACGCCATACCGTAATGCAATCCGTGCTTCACCGCAGGCGAATGCGCTTGTTCGGCAAAGGCTTCGTGAATAATGTCTTTCCACCACACGAACATAACGACGAGGACGCCGGCAAGGCCGATCAATGCGCCCTTGAGGCCGGGGTAGATCGTCAGGCTGCCGAGATGGATTTTATCCTTGTGCATATACATGACCATGAAGCCCATCATGATGCCCGCCGCCAAAGCCCCGAGGAGCGGCCATATCGAAGGGCGCACCAGATGCCAGGGCTGCGGAATGCCGCTGTCTTCATAGTGGGGGGTGTCGTGATTATCGTGGTTCATGGGAGACTCTCGGGGGCCGGGGTTGTTGTTGAAGGCTTGTTAGAAGAAGCGGGTGGCGTCTGGTCTTTGGCGAGGAAGAAAGTATAGGACAAAGTTATGTTTTGTACATCGTCGGCATGAGCATCGTCGGCCATTGCCGGATCGATATAAAATTGCACCGGCAATTCAACGCTTTCGCCGGGTTTTAGAACCTGTTTGGTGAAGCAGAAGCACTGGATTTTGTCGAAATAACTGCCGATCTTGTCGGGCTGCACATTGAATGTCGCGGTTCCTACGAGGGTTTTGTCGCTGCGATTATGGGCGTGATAGGTGATGTTGGTGATCGCACCCAGCTTGACGGTGACATTTTTGGTATCGGGGCCGAAATCCCACGGCAGGTTGGGATCGACATTGCCGTCGAATGTGACGGTTACCAGACGGTCTTTAACCTGTGGGTGGCTAACAGCGCGGGCGGTTTCAGAGGCCGGGGAAGCACCGCTGGTTTCCAGCGCGACGCGCTGGGTCGTGCCGCCAAATCCGGTCGCGCTACAAAACATCCGATAGAGCGGCACGCTGGCATAGGCAAGACCGAGCATCGCCACGCCACAGACGATGAGGATGAGCATCAACCGCGCATTTTTGCCGGATTGGTTCATTGACCATAGCCCATCTTGATCTTCACGATTGTTACCGCATAGACCAGAGCGACAAAAGCGAGCAACGCCAGAAACACAGCCCAATTGCGCTGCTTGCGGCGGCGCGATTGTTCGTCATTCCGGGGATCGGGAGCATTCATGATCCAACCCTGATCGCGTGTTCGACGAGAAGGAGGCTAAGCAAAACGGTCAGATAAAAAAGCGAATAGACAAACATCTGGCGCGCGGTACGGTGGGTTTTGTCGAACAGGACACGAACGGCGCAAACGATAAACAGCGCGCTAAGGATCGCAGCCCCAATAAGATAAACCCGGCCTGCGATACCAGTAAAGGCAGGCAACAGGCTGAGAGGGAAAAGCACCAGCGTATAGAGCAGCATTTCGATCTTGGTACGGCGTTCACCCTTCATCACCGGGAGCATCGGCACGCCCGCAAGGCGATAATCTTCGTTGCGATAGAGAGCCAGCGCCCAGAAATGCGGCGGCGTCCAGAAAAAGATGATGAGAAATAAAACCACGGCGGGCCACGCGATATCGCCAGTGACGGCAGCCCAACCGATGACGGGTGGAAAGGCTCCAGCCGCGCCGCCGATAACGATGTTCCACGGCGTTCTGCGCTTCAACCAGACGGTATAGATATAAATATAAAAAGCGGCAGCCGCTGCCAGCAATCCTGCGGCCAATGCATTGATCGCGAGCGCCATAAGCAGAACCGAAACAAAAATCAGCGTCGTGCCGAATTCCAGCGCGGCTTGCGGCGAAACACGGCCCTGCGGCAAGGGGCGGCGGCGCGTGCGGGTCATGACGGCGTCGATATCGCGGTCATACCACATATTGACCGCCGCACTTCCGCCCGCGCTGCAAGCGATGCACAGAACCGTGACGAAACCGAGCAACGGGTGGATCGTACCGGGAGCGACGATAAGGCCGACCAAACCGCTGAACACCACAAGCGACATCACGCGCGGCTTGAGCAGCTCGATATAGTCGCGCACGCACGCCCCCTGATCGGGCAACGCACAGGCGTCGGCTGTTAGAATGACGGTCTTTTCCATAGGCCCGATCCCCTGCCCTCGCCCTATTTAAGGCGCGGCAACGTCGTGTAAGTATGATAGGGCGGCGGTGAAGATTGGGTCCATTCCAGCGTATTGGCCCCATCTTCCCAGTAATTCGCGCCGACTTTCCTGCCCCAGATCAGCGTATAGATCGCGATAACCACGAACAACAAAGTCGCGGCGTACGAGAATATCGCACCATATGACGCAATCGTGTTCCAGCCTTCAAAGGCATCTGGATAATCGGGAATACGGCGCGGCATGCCTTGCAGCCCGAGGAAATGCATCGGGAAGAAGGTCAGGTTGACGCCGATAAAGGTCATCCAGAAATGCAGCTTGCCCGCCCATTCGGGATAGGTACGGCCCGACATTTTGCCGATCCAGTAATAGAAGCCCGCGAAGATACCGAACACAGCGCCCAGCGACAGCACATAATGGAAATGCGCCACCACATAATAGGTGTCATGAACAGGCGTATCGATCGACGGATTGGCCAGCACGACTCCCGTCACACCACCAACCGTGAACAGGAAGATGAACCCAACCGCAAACAGCATCGGCGTCTTGAAATCGATCGAGCCGCCCCACATCGTTGCGATCCACGAGAAAATCTTGATGCCTGTCGGCACCGCGATAATCATCGTCGCCGCGGCAAAGTAAGCACGCGTGTTGACATCCAACCCGACGGTAAACATGTGATGCGCCCAAACGATGAAACCCAAGCCGCCGATGCTGACCATCGCATAGACCATTCCGAGATAACCGAAAATCGGCTTGCGGCTGAAGGTCGAAACGATCTGGCTGATGATGCCGAAGGCGGGCAGGATCATGATGTAAACTTCGGGGTGCCCGAAGAACCAGAACAGATGCTGGAACAGCAAGGGATCGCCGCCGCCCGCAGGATCGAAGAAGCTGGTGCCGAAATTACGGTCGGTCAGCAACATCGTCAAAGCGCCGCCGAGCACGGGGATCGACAACAACAGCAAGAACGCCGTAATCAGCATGCCCCAGATGAAAAGCGGCATTTTGTGCAGCGTCATGCCGGGACAGCGCATGTTGAAAATCGTGGTGATGAAATTGATCGCGCCAAGAATCGACGAGATACCCGCCAGATGCAGCGCGAAAATCGCCATATCCATAGATTCGCCGGGATGCCCGGTAACGCTGGACAGAGGGGGATAGATCGTCCAGCCGGTGCCCGCGCCGTCGCCGACGAAAGCCGACCCCATAAGAAGCGCAAAAGCCGGAACCAGCAGCCAGAAGCTGATATTGTTCAAGCGTGGGAATGCCATATCGGGCGAGCCGATCATGAGCGGGATGAACCAGTTACCGAAACCGCCGATCAGAGCAGGCATGACGGTGAAAAACACCATAATAAGGCCGTGCGCCGTGACAAGCACGTTCCATTCCTGCCCGGTGTGGATATATTGCAAGCCGGGATGCATGAGTTCTAACCGCATCAAGACCGACATAGCGCCGCCCGTCAATCCGGCAATGACCGCGAATATCATATAGAGCGTGCCGATGTCTTTATGATTGGTCGAGCAGAACCAGCGAACGAAAAAGCCGGGCTTGTGATCATGATCGTGATCGTGATCGTGGGCGTCGTGCGCGGCGGCGGAATGAGATGTCATGTCGTCTGTTCCTTAACTAACACAAAAGTTATTGAGCGGCGGCGAGTGAGAATTTAGGGGTCGCGGCTCCCGAATTATCGGCGGTTTTTTTAGAGGCCACCCAAGCGTCGAATTGCTCCGGCGTCACACCTTCGATCACAATCGGCATATAGCCGTGGCCGGTGCCGCAGATCATCGAGCATTGCCCGTAATAAATCCCCGGCTTTTCGATTTTGAACCAGATTTCGTTCAAACGGCCCGGCACCGCCATACGGTTCGCTCCAAGCGACGACACGAACCAGGAATGCAACACATCGGAACCGGTGATCTGAACGCGGATGACTTTGCCGACGGGCAAAACCACGCGGTTATCCACTTCCAGCAAACGCAGCGGCTTGTCCTTGATCAGCCAGTGCGGCATCGCGTCCTTGATCGACGCGTCGGCCTGCGCCTGAGTGACATCGGGCGTGTTCCAGATCGCGACGCTGTCGAACGCGATCTTGTTGTTGTCGGGATATTCATAAGACCAATACCATTGATGCCCCGTGACTTTGAGCGTCAAATCCGGCGGCGGCATGCGATCCATCGCATAGAGCAAGGGGAACGAGATCAGGGCGACGCAGACGACGATCAGGCAGGGGATCAACGTCCACACGACTTCAAGCTTCATATTGTGCGCGGTGGTGCTGGGTTCCGGATTTGCGCGTTTATTGTAACGCACGATCACATAGATCAGGAGGCCGAGCACCAATATCGTAATCGCCGAGATAATGACCAGCAAAATGCTATGAAAATCAAAGATGCGGGTTTCAATCGTGGTGCCCGGGTCTTGAAGCCCCAAACCCCACGCATGCGGCACGCCGTCAGCCAAGGCGGGCGATACCTGAAGAAGAGCCAAAATGATTCCCACGGCAATCGCGCCGGTCATCTTGAGAAACCCTGTCTTCCAATAAAACTTGGACATAATAAACCTATCTGATGCCATCTTGCGGTGGAGAGAGTATGCCGTAATCGCATACACCCAAAGTTCTATATAATCAACCACATGAAAGCAAAGTGTTTTGACATGCGACAAGCGGGCAACATTCGAGGCTTGACAGCGGTTGCACGCCTTCACACTATGCAAACCCTCTCGCATTTTCCTACAAAACCCCCTGATTCCCTGAAAGGAAAAACCCGTGAAAACTATTCTGTTAGCCGCTGCCCTTGTCCTGTCTTTCGCCCTCAATACCGCTTCTGCCGAGCCTGTACGCGATTGGCATGATCTGGAAGCCGTCCATAAGCATGTTCTGGAAGCGATGCGTGAAATGGACAAAGCCCGCGCCAAAAACCATTATGATATGGACGGCCACGGCGCCAAGGCCGAAGAACTGTTACGTCAAACCGAGGCGGAGCTGAGAGCGGCCGTCGAATCTGCGCGCCACGCGCGTTAAGCCTACCCGGCCCCTCTCCTTATAGGAGAGGGGCTTTTTGCCCAAAGCAACAAAAATACATTTAATATACTGTTTTTATTAAAATTTTAGCTCTTTACCAGCCCTTCACATTCCTATGGTTGAATAGGTCGCCATCTATGTGACTTTTGCTGGTCTTAAACCGAATGTCCGTTGTTCTTCAAAGTGAGCTCGTCAATAGCATCTCACAACATGAGAAATATGTCCGCGGCGTTCACGGCGGCAAGCGGCTGGATTTGTCTATGCAGACGGGGCATGAACTTGATTTCATGAAAAAGAATCTGGCGACGGCGGAATTTGTCGGCGCCTTTTTCAATCGCGCCAATTTTTCCTTCTGCAAGCTTCAGCAAACAAACTTCTTCGGCGCCACGCTGAACAACAGCAGCTTTATCGAGGCGGATATAAGCCAGGCGGATATGCGCGGCGCGCAGATGCAGGGCGTGGATTTTACCAATGCCGTTATGAACGACGCCAATCTTTCGGACGGCTTGCTTCTGCAACATCGCCAAGGGGGCGATATCGGCCCCGTACAAACCAGCGATTCCAAAATGCGGTTAAGCAACGCCGTGTTCAAGAACGTCACGGCGCAACGGGCAAAATTTTCAAGCGCAATCGAACTCTCGACAAATCTGAGCCTCGCGAACTTCAAGGGTGCCAAATTAACCGGGGTGAATTTTGCCGGCAGCAATTTACAGGGCGTGACGTTCGAAAGCGCCGATCTGCGCGGCTGCAATTTCAGCAACACCAATATGAATTCGGCCATTCTTCTGCGCGCCAATCTGGACGGCGCAGTGTTCGACGGCGCAGACCTTACCGCGAGCCTGGTACATATGGGAGAATTTGCGGCGGATATGTTCAGCAACGCCAAGATGACGCGCTCGCTCGAAAGCCTGGAACACAGCATCAAAGAAGTCATCGCCAATCATCGCGTATGGGTCAACACAATGGGCCGCGAGGGCAAGCGCGCCGATCTGGTGGGCCTCAATCTTGCGCAAGTCTCGCTGGACGGCGTTCAGTTGCAGGCCGCGAGTTTGCAGAAATCTCTCCTGAGCAAAGCCTCGTTTAAGGGTGCCGTCTTTACCATGTCGGATTTATCGTTCTGCAACGCGAGTGACGCCTCTTTTTCCAAAGCGGACTGCAGGGGCATCAATCTTTCAATGTCGCGCCTCGAGAATACCGATTTTCAATATGCCGATTGTTCGCCCATGTTGATCTCGAGCACGGCAAAACCAATCCTGTGGGCCGCCAATTTTTCGGACGCCAATTTGAAAGGCGCGCATTTTCGCGGTGCGGATTTACGCGATGCGCGCTTTGAAAGGGCGATGCTGGCGAATGCCGATTTGCGCGAAGCCAATCTGGAAGGAGCCATTCTTATGGATGCGAACCTGACCGGCGCAGATTTGCGCGACGCCAAACTCGACAAAGCCGATCTGCGAGGAGCCGTCGGCGTACGATAAAGAGAGGCAACACCTCTTATTGACGATAACAATATTGTTTTTCAATATGTTGGGCTACATTTTCTTAAATTCAGCGCCCCTGCCGGAGACGGCATGACCCCCGGGCATTACCCCGGCGTGTATCTTTCCGTAACCTGCTAAAGTAGAAGTGCTCCAAGTCGAATCAACTCTCAAGTTGACGGTGCATAGTGGGATATTTGATTGAAGATTTCATAGCAGCCACGAACGCCGCCAAATCCTCGGATGAGGTCGTGGCTATCCTTAGCGACGCCCTGAAACAACTGGGATATGACCGTTTTTGTTACAGCCTTATTACAGATCACCCCTCTCTTGGTCTGAAAGCCGGCCACGGCATCGCGAAAAACTATCCCCAGGATTGGATGTCTCATTATCAGGAAAACCAGTATGAGAAAAAAGACCCTGTTCCTCGCTTCTGCTTTTCCACTAACAAACCTTTTACCTGGTCTTGGCTAGAAAATACGCATGACTTGGGCGTAGCGCAGAAACTCGTCATGAACGAAGCAAAGGAAGCCAAGCTTCTTGATGGGGCTGCAATACCAATATTTGGCGCAAGCGGCGAATTAGCGGGGATTGGGTTGGCCAGCAGCTTGGGCGATATAAAACCGGATCTCAATCTGCTCAGCCTGATTCGCGTTATCGTACTGCATTTTCACATGGCCTACACTGAACTTGAAAAAAAGGAAGCATTAAACGCCGGGGCTGCGCCGTCCGGTATTTATCTGACCGCGCGGGAAAAGGAAATTCTTCTCTGGACAGCGGAAGGAAAGGGAGATCAAGTCATTGCCGATATTATTGGCGTTTCATATGCAGCAGTCAGATTTCATATGAACAATATTTTCCGAAAACTAGGCGTTAATGACCGCACCCTCGCGATAGCAAAAGCGATCCGCCACGGTCTTATTCTGCCTTCCTATATAGCCTAACAAGGTTGTTAGCTTATGTGATCGACAAAACTTTTCTACCCCTTCGACTATCAAAGCTGACTGAAGGAGGAGGGGATGATAGACTGTGTTTCTATTCGTACTTGTCACCTATTCCCAAACAATCCGCTGTGTGGGCAACATCAATTAAGATATGGCAGTATTATAAAAAGACAGGGGTGGAAAGTGCCTTCTGTCAGCGACATGGAATATGATCAATACGATAACCCAGCGGCTCATTATTTTGTGTGGAGCGATGACAACGAACAGGTTCGCGGAACGTCTCGGCTATATCCGACCGATCGCCCCTATATGCTTCAGGAAGTGTTTCCGCACCTTGTGACAAAAACTGACTTACCGCAGAGCAGTTCTATATGGGAAGGAAGCCGATTCTGTGTGGATGCCAGCGCTCCACCGGAATTAAGAAAACGGATCATGCAAGAAATAATTCTCGGCTATCTTGAGTTTAGCCTGGACAAAAAAATTGAAGCCATTATCGGCGTTATGTTTCCGGCCTATTGGCGCAGCATTTTTGTAAACAATGGGTGGAACGTTGAATGGATAGGAGAGCCATGCAAAAGCGAAGAAGGGCATAAGATTATCGCCGGAATGTTGCCGGTGTCAGAGGCCGTACTACAATCGGTGCGCGAAAAGACGGGGATTTACGCGCCCGTTCTTTCCTACGGCCTGCCGGAACCGCTGCGTTATGCTGCTTAACCCTAGAGAACTTTTTAAAATGCAGGCAATCAATTCACCAAGCGTAAAAGGCATTCAAGCATCACTCCAATATCTATCTCTTGAGGCACAGGAAGCCGGTCTCTTTGATGTCGCTTCTAAGATTCGAGAGGCCGCTTCCATGATTCAACAAACGGCGGATAAATGCGATCGCGGTGAATATATCAAAGACCATATTTAGCAAAGACCATATTAGCAAGGTACAGATAGTGATGAATACACACACTTCAGTTGAAGAAGCGATCACCGAGCAAATAGATGCGCTGATTGTCATGTGCCAATATTTTGGCTGGGACCTGCCACGAACCCACCTGATCGCGGCGCGCGATCATCTTCTGGCGCAAGAGCACATCATGTCGGCTATTCAGGCGGACGGCGATGCAACCTAAGCCCAAGGACTGTCAATTCGCGTGATTTTCTCATGAACAACCTGCACTTCTTGGGG
>JBAVWC010000047.1:0-1698 GCA_049697595.1 Alphaproteobacteria bacterium | reverse complement strand
TTTGTATTGTGATTGCGGCGTCATCTAGCCCCAAAGAACTCAGAATTTCTATTGCATCGACTCGCTTGACCTTCACGAGAAGAACCCGGTTATCAACCGGCTTTTTGGGCTTAGTTTTTGTTACCATTAATCAGCAGCCTCCACAGGACATTCTCAATGATGAAAAGCACGGCGGTCTTGTGCGGAACAAGATTTTCGGGGATCAGCCTAGCCGCGCCAATAAAGACTATAATGCGTCCCGCCACGGGAGCAACTATTGAGGAATCCTCTATAGTTCGTTCAACCCTCGCCATATCTGGCGGCTCTGCCAGTTATCAGGGAAGCCCATTTCTTTTAGCCATTCTGCATGATTGATGAGCAAAGCCTTCAGCTTGCCGCGCCAATGATGATTGGGCGAAACACAGTCCATCAGGTGCAGCAGGATCGTGAGAGTATTATACAGCCTGTGTGATGAAACAAACTCTCCGACCAATGGCTTGGGCTTACTTATTGGGGCTTCGGGCGGTACACGGCTAAAATCCCTATCCCACAGGCGCGAATGATGGGCACATACGTTCATCACGACAGACAGGTGATGCAACCACGATGCAAAAACAGACTCGTTGAGGCCGTACACGTTAGCGATCAATGATCTCGTGTGCATCGGCTTGAGATTGGCATACCACCGGGATAGAAGCCCCAGAGACATAACCTCACATACCGCCCACACGGGCGGCAAATCTTCAGCATAGGTGGCCGTCAGATGTTGGATAAATACCTCATCCGCCCGCTCCACCTCTTTGCGTAAATCGGCGAGATTTTTTTGCCAATGGAAATGCCTAACGGAAAGGCGTGAATCGAGATGGGCATGAGCGCCGTGCATATGACCAAGGCGATACGCCCACTGGGCGCGGGCAGAAACTTCGACGCGCTCGATTGCATCTAAAAGCAGAAGCCGTAACTCGCGATCAAAAACATACAGATTCACAACATCTTCAAATCTTGTGCCTTCCCTAAACCGATGCCCGGCATGATCGCTCTCGAATGGCAGCCAGTAAGCGCCCAAGCGGTAATAATTGATGTGCTGGAGATAAATCTTTGCCGCGTCTTCGTCAGCAATCAGCATGCCGCGTTCGCGCAGCTTCCTGACTTGTTCGGCGTATGTTGTCGCTGGTTTGAGATAGGGGCGTTTCGTCATAACGCACACCCCAGAAAAAAGTGACCCGCCGGTTTGAGGATACGCTTTCGCGCATAGCCTTGGCGGGTTCTATTGATGCCGATTATAAGCATATCGATCCTAACAGCAAGTTAAAATTTCTCCCGCACTAAAACAGGGCGGCGGAAAGGGTGACTCTCTTTGCCTTGATTCTCAAGCACTTACTTCTTACCTGTTATAGCCGTCACATTGCTCTTTTCCGCAATTCCCAGCGTCGGGAAATTCTGCCGGATCGTGTCGGCAACGTAAGACGGTGATAGGTGGGCATAATGCTTCTCCGTCATGCGCGTATCAGTGTGGCCTAACTGCTTGGCGATAACGGGCATCGGGACGCCTTTCATAGCCAACATGCTGCCGTGCGTATGGCGCAGGACGTGAAAGGAGATTGCGGGCTTAATCTTGGCGCGGCGGCAAGCCTCGATAAGCGGTCTTTTCTGGTGAGAGGTTTTCCATTCCTCGCCGCCTTCGCGGGCGAAGATAAAATCAGCCCCCTGTTTATTGGT
>JBAVWC010000046.1:0-19301 GCA_049697595.1 Alphaproteobacteria bacterium | reverse complement strand
AATAGGATTTTCAAAACAGAAACATTTTTCTGAAAGGAGGATACATGGCAATATTTCATTTAGCACATGGTTTTCTTAAGCGTGGTAGCGGCGCAAGCAGCGTTGCAAAGGCCGCGTATAATTCCGGTCAGAAGATCGAGGATAACAAAGGCTCGACGGCGTTTTCGGATTATACGCGCAAGGGCGGCGTGTTGTGTAACGAGATTTGTTTGCCTTCGGATTCTCCACAATGGGCAGACGATCGCGGCGAGTTGTGGCGAAGGCTCGAAGCGCGGGAGGATAAATCCACCCGTCGCGCCGATGCGATACTGGGGCATAACATCGACGTTGCATTGCCCCATGAACTGACGCTTGAACAAAACATATTCCTGATGAAGGATTTTGTTAGAGAGCAGTTTGCCCGCCACGGCTACGCCGTGGATTGGTCAATCCATGCCCCCGACCCACGCGGTGATGACCGAAACTTTCACGGTCACATACTCGTGCCGCTTCGCAAGATAGAGGGAGAAAGTTTCGGCAAGAAAGACAGGTATACCAAGCAGCAATTGAGCAAGAAAGTCACAGGGTTGCGGAAATCATGGGCGGCGCTGACCAATCGCCACCTGAAACGCTACGGGCATACTGCCCGGATTGATGAAAGATCGTTACGGGCGCAAGGCATCAAACGTACACCAACGCGGCATCACGGCGTGAGGCCAAAGGTCAAGGGTTCGTCATTTAACGGCACACGCTCGATTTATCCGCGCAGCCCCGTGGTCAAGACAACCAAGACCACAAGCGCGGACGGTACAATCAGGGTCATCGCCGCCATATCCCATTCGGCGTTGAACAATATCGGTCAGCCCAATTCGCCGCCATTCTTTCCGGCTCAACCGGCCCGCAAGGGCTGGCCAGAGGCGGCGGTCACGGATTGGGAAGTGTGGGGCAGCAAAAATCCTCAGAGGTTCTTTGCCTTATGGTCGGAGCTCGCACTGTAGAGTTTTTCACCAACATAAGGAGGACACATGGCAGATGACATCAATATACAGCAGCCGCGCCAACCTCGGCGAGGGTTGGATCATTACAAGAAGCTGAAGCAGGAAATTACCGCTAGCCATCAAGAATCTGCGCCCACGCCTACTTCTCTTTGCCGCAAAGAAATCTTTGATGTTCGATTCACCGGCTACAATTATGGAGGTGACATGACAGAAAATGACGGCATAGAGCCGCAAACCTTTATCGAAATGGTCTTTAAACCCAAGCAATTCGGACGTTTATTGCGTCCCGCTGAAAGCCAGTTGATTCTTTCCTTTATGGATGAGATTCTAGCTGACGCGCAGGAAGAAGAAAAAAAGATCATTCAGAAAGAAAGCGAACGAGGTGTTTAAATGACAGCAGAGGCAGCAATCTCAAATGCGGAAGCATTGTTTGTATCTCGTTATCAGGGGGCAGAATTTTGTGTGGCATCAGGCTCCATCATTCAGGGGCATGGGGCGCTGCACTCTGATCTCGATTTGGTCGTTATTTATTCAAAAATTCCGGCTGCCTATAGGGAATCCTTTTTCTACCAAAAGATGCCCGTCGAGGCGTTCGTCCACGATTATGAAACAATCCAGTCTTTTATGGATGACGACTACCAAAGAGGGAATGTTTCCATGCAACACATGTTGGCAACGGGAAAAATTGTTCCTCACGAGACTGAATCCTCTGCCAAACTAAAGGTCTATGCCCAACGCATCATTGCAGAAGGATTGAATCCGGCTGCCCCAGAAAAGATTGAAGCGTTAAGGTATTCTGTCAGTGATCTTATCGATGATCTAAAAGATGACCGCCCAGTTAATGAGGTGCGGTCAATACTTTATTCGCTCTATCATGTAATCGGTGAACTGCATTTGCGCTTGTCTGGGCAGTTCCTTGCGACAGGAAAGCATTTGGCGAGAAAATTGAAGGATTGCGATCCTGCTTTCTCGGCAAAACTGGACGCTATAATGACAAGGGCTCACACAGATAAAATTTCCGATCAGGACATTGAAGCACTTCTTTCCTTGCTTCAACCGTTAGGAGGAAATCTTTTTGATGGATACAAACAAACAGCCCCCTCAGAGAAGAGGGCTGCAGCCAAATGGTTGGTTGATTGAATTGCAGATGCATCTAATCATGAAAGGGGTCAACATATGCAAATAGCCATTTATGCCCGTGTCTCGACAGGCCGACAGGCTGAAAACGAACTGTCCATTCCCGACCAGTTGCGCCAGATGCGGCAATGGGCGGAGCGTGGCGGTCATGTCGTCGTCAAGGAATATATCGAACCCGGCGCGACAGCGACCGACGATAAGCGGCCTGTGTTTCAGGACATGATGGTGGATGCCACGATGAAAGGGGTTTCTCCATTTCAGCTTATTGTCGTTCATAGTTTCTCGCGTTTCTTCCGCGATCATGTCGAGGGGGCGATTTATCAAAGGCGGTTGCGTAAGCACGGGGTGCGCGTGGAATCCATTACGCAAAACACCAGCGACGACCCATCGGGAGAAATGCACCGCAGTATGATTATGCTGTTCGACGAATATCAGAGCAAAGAAAATGCCAAGCATACGCTGCGTGGGATGCAGGAAAATGCGCGTCAGGGGTATTTCAACGGCAGCAAAGCCCCATTCGGTTACAAAACCATCGACGCAGGGCAGACCGGAACCCGTGGTCGCATCAAAAAGAAACTGGCGATAAACGAGCCAGAAGCCGAAATCGTCCGGGAAATTTTCGACCTGTATGTGAATGGAAGGAACGCCCCACGCATCGGCATGAAAGAAATCGCCAAATGTCTGAATGGCAA
Organism: Alphaproteobacteria bacterium; assembly: GCA_049697595.1. Classification (GTDB taxonomy): domain Bacteria; phylum Pseudomonadota; class Alphaproteobacteria; order UBA9219; family UBA9219; genus CAIXLI01. Next base: position 16,495 of record JBAVWC010000046.1, on the reverse strand, counting down.
AAAATCCCTGATGCGCGGCAAGCTGTGGCGCGTCCAAGCCATTCAGTTAATTTTATCCAGCCTCACCTATAGCGGCTGGCATGTGTTCAACAAGCTGGATTCCAAGACCCGGCAGATCAAGAACGAGGCCGAATGGGTCAAAATACCCGTCCCGGCCATTATCGACCAAGACTTATTTGACGGAGCGAGCAAACTACGGGCAGCACATACGCCTAAAATGTGCGCCCCGCGCCGCGAAACTTCACCCAATCTCCTGACGGGATTGCTCAAATGCGATTGTTGCAATTCAACGATGGTGCTGCAAACAGCCAAGAACAACCAATACCGTTATTACAAATGCTCGGCGCGTATCAGCAAGGGCGATACGGCTTGTAAGTCCAAAAGCTACCCGATGGATAAACTCGACAATCTGGTGCTGGAGGCTTTTAAGGGCAAAATCTACACGCCGGAATATATCCGCGCCGTGGTCGATACCATGCGCCAAAATGCCAACCTACACGGCGGCGAGGAAAAAATCCGACTCAAGAAATTGGACGCTGAACTCAAAGACCTCGAACAAGCCGAAAACAAGCTGTTTGAAGCTATCGAAAAAGGCATCCTTGAACTGGACGACCGCCTGAAAGCCCGCGTCCAGCAAAACAAGACCCGCAGGGAAGCTCTCGTAGGGGAAATGGCCTCTTTGCAGCCCAAGAGCCAAATTCAGTTGCAAACCCTGACCCCGCAGAAGATTGAGGCTGTGGCGCGTGTGCTGAACCGCCGCTTCGCGGAGACTTCGCCGTTCAGCCGAGCCTATCTCAAGGCCACAATCAGCGAAATTCGCGTCAATGGCGATCTATTGAAGCTTAAAGGGGAGCATAAAACACTGGCAAACCTCGTCGCCAGCAATGGTAAAATCGACGCCGATAAACCGGTACTCGGATTCATACCTGATTGGCGTCCCCTACGGGATTTGAACCCGTGTTCTCACCGTGAGAGGGATGGTTTAGGCGTCTCTGGCTGACCCCCACAGACTTTGAATATCAATATAATCAATAATAGAAGGCATTATATGAACCTCCTTGTACCTGACTGATCCTCACTGTATATTAGCCAAATATTAGCCACGTCTTATGGGGGCGAAAATGGGACGGCAACTGAAGGAAAAAAATCTGAAGGATAGGGAGGCTCGAAAGAAACTCCCTACGCGCTCAGAACCGCATTGGCGGCTGCTGGAGAGCGGGTTGCATCTTGGTTATCGCAAAGCCCCCAAAGGCGGGGCGTGGGTTGGGCGACGATTTACGGAGGCGCGGCAATACAAGGAAGTGCGTCTGGGCGTTGCCGACGATGCACAGGATGCGGACGGCAAGGCTGCGCTTAGTTTTGACCAAGCGCAGAGGGCGGCGCGTAAATGGTTTGAGGAGGAGAAACGGAAGGACTCCGGCGAGGAAGAGGTGTTTGACGGCACCTATACGGTAGAAGATGCCCTTCGGGACTACCTGAAATATTACAGCGTGGAGGGCAAGGGCGTCGCCTTCACCACATCCACAATTGAAACGCATATCAAGCCAACTTTGGGTAAAATCCAGCTTGCCCGCCTCAATACGAAGAAAATATCGAATTGGCACCATGATATTGCGACCAGTGCCGCCATGCTTCGCACGGGCAAGAGCGCCGAAAAACGCAACACCCGCACCCATACCGCCGATGACGCCGATGCCGTGCGCCGACGCCGCGCCACCGCCAACCGTATTCTGACCGTTCTAAAAGCTGCGCTGAATTACGCATGGAAAGAGGGCAAAGCAGCCAGCGATACCGCGTGGCGCAAGGTAAAGCCGTTTCGCAATGTTGACGCTCCGGTGGTGCGTTACCTGACTGAGGCTGAATGCACCCGCCTTGCGAATACCTGTCCCGATGATTTCCGTCTTATTGTCAAAGGTGCATTGCTAACCGGATGCCGCTATGGGGAATTGTGCGCTTTGATAAAGAGCGACTTTAACCCCGATGCGGGAACCGTGACGGTACGAATGAGCAAAAGCGGCAAAGCCCGCCATGTCGTTCTAACGGATGAAGGCAAGACGTTCTTTAAAACAATCACGACCAATAAACAGGGGGCTGATTTTATCTTCACCCGCGAAGGCGGCGAGGAATGGAAAACCTCTCACCAGAAAAGACCGCTTATCGAGGCTTGCCGCCGCGCCAAGATTAAACCCGCTATCTCCTTTCACGTCCTGCGCCATACGCACGGCAGCATGCTGGCTATGAAAGGCGTCCCGATGCCCGTTATCGCCAAGCAGTTAGGCCACGCCGACACGCGCATGACGGAAAAGCATTATGCCCACCTATCACCGTCTTACGTTGCCGACACGATCCGGCAGAAATTCCCGACGCTGGGAATTGCGGAAAAGAGCAATGTAACGGCTTTAACGGGCAAGAAGTAAGGGCTTGAGAACCAAGGGTGGCAAGGCTTCATTGTCTGCCCGCTGCGCCAACAGGGATGCAGTTTTGCTTGATATTAGGATTTAAACGTCTACAATCAGCACCAATAAAACCCGCCAAGGCTATGCGCGAAAGCGTATCCTCAAACTGGCGGGTTGCTTTTTCTGGGGTGGACGTGAACAAATGCCCATTCAAAAAAAATCCCCAGCATCGGAAAGTTCTGCCGGATAGATCAGCGACAAGGGCGGCCTGTTCGGCATAAGTGGTGAGGGACAAAAACAGAGTAATGCCGAGTCAATGCTCGGCGCGAAGGGGTAACATGCGAGGGTGTGAAATTGTGTTTTCTGTGACGATTTCGTAAGATTAAAAGCCGCAATCTACAAAGAGTTGAACGCCACAGATCGTAACAATCTTACCCATATTAACCTTGTTTTAATCTACAGATACCTATAATAATGATAGGTATGACGGAAGCGAAAATGAACGTATCCCGCTACAGAATGACAACAAGTATGGCCGAAAAGACCATTCACGAATTGTCTCAGAATACCTCCAACATTATTTGGGGAGGTCATTGCGTAGAGCGTTCAGAGGAACGCGACATCAGCTACACGGATGCGCTCAAGGTGCTGCGTACAGGCCATGTTTCCGTCCAGCCGACACAGGGCAAATTTGACGGGGAATGGACTTGCAAAATCGTGAAACAGATTCGCGGCAATCGTGATGTCGGCGTTGTAACTGTGATTATGACAAAACAAAAGAGACTGAAAATCAAAACGGTTGAATGGGAGGACTTGCGATGACCAAACAGATTTGGAGCCGGAAAGGCGATAAAGCTCAGCAGCCCTACCACTATATGGGCAGCATATTGGATAACGTCTATCTCATGGGCGGCTATGAGATTGTGAAAGACGATGACGGCGATGGCGTCATTATTCACGATCTGGACGGCCTCCACACGGCTATCGCTATGCACTTGGTGCAGGAACAGAAGGTTTTTAGCGGCAAGGAAATCCGCTATCTGCGCACATACATGGATTTATCCCAAAGCGCTTTGAGCAAGCTTTTGGGCTGCGACAGCCAGATGATTGCGCGATACGAAAAAGAGCAAAGCGACATCCCGGCCCCCACGGATCGCCTGTTGCGCATGATTGTTCTTGGTCATGTTATGGGGAAAGTGGATGTTCACGGCGTTGTGCAGCAGATAGAGGAGATGGAGGGTGAATTGCCCCACTCTTTCCGCTTCAAGCAAACACCAAAGGGTTGGAAGGCCGCGTAGTCCTTTTCGTGCGCCGCGTTCAATTTGAACTATTGAGGATTCCTCAATAGTTGCCCCCGTGGCGGCATGCTTTATAGTCCCTGTTGGCGCGGCTAGGCTGATCCCCGAAAATCTGTTTCCGCAACAGACCGCCGCGCCTTACATTTTTGCGGATGTCTTGCGGGGGCGCGATGCCAAAAAGAAAAGTTCTGTCATCAAAATTTGCGGGTGAACTCTCCACACCTATAGAATTGACACCACGGCATAAATTGTCACCACCCTCTGCTTTGTTTGATCCTGAGGGTTTTGACGGGGTTGAAAAATGGTGGAGGGAACTGGCGGCCAAAGAAGCTGGGCATGTCGTTATGCAGCGATCCACAAAAACCCTTATGCTTTTCAAGCATTATAATCTCAATCCAATAGATTCAGGTGCGTGGCAAAAGCTGGCTGTTTGCCTTGCTAATGATTGTGTTCCTGGCTTTCAGCTTGTGCGCTCCCAGAAACAAGGGCGAAAGAATGTCTGGGACTATAGCAAACTGCTAACCCTATGGTGGGCAGTGAAAAGTCAGAAGAAAAAAGCTGCGCGGTTTGTATGCTTTAATCTTGCGAAAAAAGAACCTTGGAAAAATTTGCTGAGAAATAAAACAGAGGATGCTCGCCAGAAACGCCTCTATGCGGTGTACGAGGAAGCACTGAAACACCCTTTTGTAAAATTTGCGAGCAATGTCTTGAATGATTGGCGATTAGAAGAAAATGAGAGAGAAAAATGGGTGCAGGAATTTGTTGATGTCCTTGAAAATCATGCAGCCCAGCCTCTCCGTCCTCTGCTTTTTGATGAAAAGCTGGTAAAATAGTATTCCAAAAACTGGGATTTCTTATTTTCAGAATATTATCGTTTGCGATTTTGACAGGCACACTCCGAGCCATACAGCAATTTGTACGGCAACCCAGAAACGGAGTGAACTATGGAGCCCCAATTATATCCCTTCCGCCTTTGGCTAAAGGCCAACGGTATTTCAGCAACGACGGGTTATCGTCTCGCAAAAGAAGGGGCGTTACGACTCACAAAAGTCCGTCGCCGTACTTACCTCACCAAGTCTGAGGCAGAGCGATTTTTTGCCAGTCTTAGCCTCCCACACCCCCAACAATCCACCTGATACGAAAAAACCCGCAACCGTTAGCGCGGTGCGGGCTGTCTTTCGTCTTTTTGGAAATCATCCCCTTGGAAGGAACAACCACCGTGACTATACAAAACCCCACTGAATTTGTCGAGAAAAATGCCGCTACTTCCTGCTCAACACTGGCAATGGCGGTGGCACTTGCGAAGCAAGGAATCCCCGTCTTTCCCGTTCACAGCAACAAAGTCCCCGCCTGTACGCATGGATTTAAAGATGCGGCAAAAGAGATTAAATCCGCTACCAGTCTTTTTTTGCAATACCCAGCGCCACTTGTCGGCGTGGTAACTGGTAAACCTTCGGGCTTCGATGCGCTTGATATTGACCCGCGTAACGGTGGGAATAAATGGCTTGATGAACATGCCGCAAAGATTCCGGCAACGCGGATTCACCGGACGCGCTCCGGCGGCTGGCATTATCTTTTCCAACATCATGCCGGATTGCGAAATAGTGCAGGACGGATTGCCGCTGGCGTTGATATTCGTGCCGATGGAGGCTCCTTAATTTGGTGGCCTTCGGCTGGTTTCCCAGTTTTAAATGATGCGCTTATTGCGCCTTGGCCGGATTGGCTTCTTGCCTTGGCGTTACCGCCGCCACACCCAGCCATTTATTCTACCGTTATAGACTTGCATGATGTCGGGGATGCCTACATTCGCGCCGCCCTGCGTCGTGGCGTTGATGCCGTGATGAATGCAGCAGAAGGCACCCGCAATGCCGTCTTAAATCAACAGGCGTGGTCACTCATGCGTTTTGCTCAGTCCGGTGGGATTGGGGCGCAGGAAATCGCGGCATCACTGTACACCGCCGCCTGTGCCGCAGGACTCAGCCACCACGAAATTGTGTCCACGCTTGCCAGCGCAATACGCGCACGGGGTCTGGCATGACAGACAACGCGGACAAGATTGCAGAGGACGCCGCAAAATTCGCGCGGAATCAAAACGATCCTTCATTGTGGCCTGAACATCTACCTTTGCAGGCGTCCATTAAGCCAGAGCCGTATCCGCTGGATGCTTTGCCTTCTGAAATCCGCGCCGCCGTGCAGGAAACTGTAGGATTTGCTCAGTACCCCGTCGCATTGGCTGCATGTTCGGCTCTATCCGTTCTTTCTCTTGCAGGGCAGGGATTAGCGGATGTACGCCGCGATGAAAAGTTGGAGGGGGCAACAAGCCTTTATTTTCTTGTGATAGCAGAATCCGGCGAGAGGAAAACTTCCGCCGATAATTTTTATATGACGGCAGTTTACGACTTCGATAAACGTATGCGCGAAGAAAACAAAGAGCCTCTGGCAAAGTACAGGGCTGACCTCGAAATCTTTGATGCAACCCGACAAGGCTTAAAAGCAAGACTGGCCGCCGCAAAAAAGAAAGGCAACAGCGACATTGGCGCGGAAAATGAGATACGCGCCCTTGAAGTCAGCGCACCAAAACCGCCACTTTTTCCCCAGATTATTTATAGCGATGCCACGCCGGAGGCTTTGGCTCTTGGACTGGCAGAGAAATGGCCAAGCGCGGGCGTAATTTCTGCTGAAGCTGGCATTGTTTTTGGTTCTCATGGCATGGGCAAAGATTCCGTCATGAGGAATTTGGCGCTGCTCAACACTTTGTGGGACGGCAAGACTTTCAAGGTTGATCGCACCGTTGCAAAATCTTACATCCTCGAAGGTGCGCGGCTTTCCATGGGCTTGGCTGTACAGGCGGGAACGGTGCGAGCTTTTTTTGAGAATTGCAAAGGGCTTGCCCGTGATACTGGTTTTGCGGCGCGGTTTCTCATAGCTTGGCCGGAATCCACACAAGGAACGCGGTTTTATATGGAGCCACCGACAGGCTGGCCGTGCTTGGCGGCCTTCCACCGCCGCATTGACGCCATGCTCTCCCAGACCCCACAAATTGAGGGCAACGGTCTTGTTCTGCCAATGCTGGAACTTTCTTCTGAAGCCAAGGCAAAATGGATCAAATTTCATGACGACGTAGAACGCGAACTCGCCCCCAATGGCGAAATGACAGAAACCCGCGACGTTGCCAGCAAGGCGGCGGATAACGTGGCGCGGTTGGCGGCGTTATTTCACCTGTTTGAACAAGGCTCTCCAACGGGGCAAATCAGCGCGGAGCATATCGCCAGTGCTGCGACAATCGTAAGCTGGCATCTATATGAGGCGCGGAGATTTCTCGGCGAGGTGGCTTTGCCGCGTCATTCAGATAATGCCCTTAAGTTAGACGCATGGCTTGTGTCGTGGTGTCGCCAAAACGGTAAAGCCGAGATTTCCACTACGGAAGTTTTACAGCGCGGGCCAAACGCGATAAGGCGGAAACAAACGCTTGACGACACCTTGCAAGCGCTAAAGGAACTCCACCGTGTGAAAGTCTTGCAATCCGGCAATTCCCGCAGAATCGTGGTTAACCCTGCCCTGTTGACGGGAGGCTCTCATGGCTCTGCGTGATTGGCTTGCTCCCGTCCTACAACAGCCTGCTAGTGCTAAAGTTGCTATTTCTGCTATTGCCAAAAAGGGACAGTCCTCGCAGATAGCAAGAATAGCGGGAATAGCATTAGCAAACAGCCCACAGCTACAAGCAGCGGGGGCTGTTGCGGCCTCTGTAGAAGTATTCGACCGAGAAGCCTTCGACGAACGCGCTGCAATCATCGAAGCAAACGGCGTCTCCCGCGAATGGGCAGAAGGCTACGCCACGCTCTGCACGATGCCGCGCCCGTCGGTTTATTCATTGGGACGCTGGCAACAGATTATCGATGACGGCGGACGCTTCCTTGACGCGTGGGGGCGTGAGGCGGCGGCATTGGGCTGGCGGGCGGTGGATGTATTTGGCGTGAACCCTGACGCGCCCGAATGCCGCTATGATGGCGCGGGGCTTGTGCCGTTGCTGACGGGACGCAGGGTTTGTGATATAAGAAAAGACACAGCGCAGATTGATTGCGGTGCCGGAATTATACAGACTTTCCAACGTAAGACGATGGCCGCCGATGCGGTGGCGTTATGGCTTCTAAAGTAGAAGGAATTAGACATGGCGCATGGCACAAAAACGGGCGGGCGGACGGCGGGAACACCCAATAAAGCGACGGCTGAGATTAAGGCTATCGCAGGAATGCACAGCGTTGAGGTCGTTGATATTCTGATCGACCTTGCACGTAACGCTGACAGTGATGCCGCCAAAGTATCGGCATGCAAAGAACTTTTGGATCGAGGGCACGGAAAGGCTTCGCAGCGCCTTGATGTCGATGCGAACATTAACGCCGCCAATAACGTGGATGCTTTGCTAGAAGGCCGTCGTAGAGTTGCTGCAAGTCGTTCGCTGCCTAAGATGGATTGCGCTGCCATCACAGAGGTCGATCCTGCAAGAACAACAGAATATGCAAACAACATAGAATAACATTGGAGGCGGAAATGGCGCAACGCAAAGGACAGACAGGGAATCCAAACGGAAGACCGAAGGGCGTACCGAATAAAGTCACCAACGATCTGCGAGAGACCGTTGTTAAATTCGTGAATGAAAACTCGCATAAGTTTCAAAGCTGGCTTGATGACATTCATGCGGAGCATGGCTCATTAGAAGCCTTTAAGCGTGTCGAGGCACTTCTCGAATATGCGATGCCAAAACACCAGCGAATTGAATTAGGTAGCGCGAAGGGGCAGCCGATGATGATTAAAGTCGTGACTGGCGTCGGCGATAGCTCCACGGATTTATCCGTGTAGGGGAAAGTGGCGGCGGCATTTTGCCCCCCCGTACCCCCCTTTTTTCGGTCTAATAGAATCACATAAGTGCATCCGCGAATTTTTAAAAAATTTCAGATCGTGTTTCCCTGCGTATCACGGCGCACCAGCATATTCGCGGGCGTTCATTTTTCCCGTTGACGTTGCAGCTATTTTCCTAGCATCATGCGGACAGAGGCAGGGAAACCTGTCTTCGGGGCGTTAGAACCTCAATTGTACGCGGTTTGTGTGACCGTTTCGCACTCCTCAGCATCGGCTGGGGAGGCGCAAGTGCATGTTCAGGGCGAAAGCCTAAAGACTGGCGCGACCTCTCGTACGATTGGTTTCTAAACTCCCCGGCCACCAGAGGATTTGCCTCTGGCTGGCTTCGTTTAATCGAGCGGAGGCAAACCATGATGAATCTTCTAAAAATCGGCAAGCATTTCCAAAAATTTATGGTTCTACTTGCTATCTGTGGCTTGGTTTCAGGCTGTGCAAGCGTTGACATCACCAAGACCTCTTCTGGATTTTATGACCCAACTGATCCAAACACTGTCGAAATTCTAAAGACGCGCCCTGACCGCAAGTTTGAGGAACTCGGTGATTTAACCGTCACAGGGTTTGACTCAACAGAAACCGCGAAGATGCACAATGCTATTAGAGCAAAGGCAGCAGAGCTTGGTGCTGATGCTGTCATCATTACTCAAGATGGCTTGACCCCAGCAGGGTTCGGGTACAAGCGCTGGGCTACTGGCGTAGCTATCAAATATAAATCAGTCGAAAAATCAAAATGAAACCAGCAAAATTAGCCTTGCTACTGGTTCTCTTAATGGCTGGTTGCGCGTCTGACGTGGCAAACCGTTACTATGGAACAGCGCATTATCCGCCGAAGCCCCAGTCGCAGGTGGAAATTTTGCAGAGAACCCCCTCACGCCCCTTTACTGTGATTGCTGATTTTCAATCTCGTGGTGAAACGCCAGAAGATTTGCAATTGAAAGCTTCTGAGATTGGCGCAGATGCGGTGATTGTGACTCAGTTGGGTGGTAAATATGATCTGAGCGACCAATGGGCTGGGCAAGACTCGATGTCCAACACCTACAGTCGCATCGTGGGTACTGCGATCAAATACATTGATGGAAAGAAAATTTCGGGCGGCTAGTGATGGCAGAGCAAAAATCAGCTGGTGATGCAACCGACTGGATGCGTGCAGCCGTCATTGCATTCATTTGTTGTTTTATTGGCCATCGCCTTGATGTTGGAAAATGGCAGTTTTCTGATAAAGACTGGGGGTTAATGAACCTGATTGGTTTTTCTATTATCGGGTTTTTCCCAACTGGTATAGGGATTGGTGCAGGATATTCCATATGGCAAAATTTATTTTCCCCATGTTCTCACGGGGTTTTTCGTGGAAGAAAGGATGATCTTTGCCTCCAATGTGTTAATGACAAGAAGGCTGAATCTATACGCGCAGAACAGAATAAAATAAAAGGAGAGATCGAAAAAAAAGAACGGGATAGAAAAACATCCATTGCTGACGCCATTGTTAAACTACGCTCTGAAGAGATGGCCCGCCTACAGGGCATTCTGCTGCCGACACTAAACGAATTACTCGAACTAAGTCCGCAACGTTTTGAAGATGAAATTGCCTGCTTATTCGGGCGGCTAGGTTATGAAGTAAAACAAACGCCATATTCAAACGATCATGGGCGAGATGCTATTATGATGAAGGACGGCAGAAAGACTCTGCTGGAATGTAAGCGATATGGCAAGGATGGATTATCAACACGCCCTCATCTACAAAAATTTCATTCTGCGATGACCACAGATAAAGCATATAAGGGATTTTTTGTTACAACTGGTATTTTTACTAGAGATGCCATCGAATTTGCAAAAGAGGTCAACATTGAAGCTGTCGATGGAAAGACGCTCATAAAATTTATGCTTGAAAGCAAGCCTGAAGCATCCGGTCGTGACGACTATGCTGCTTTTTGTCCAGAATGTATGGACAGAATAAATCATAGACTTCGCGCGCCCGCACCAGTCATTTGCAAGAACGGGCATACTGTTCTGCCAAATATAAAACTGGATGAGTTGCTGGGGATTTATGATGTACAACGTCAGCCGCGATGCCCCGAATGTCGCGCAAATCTTCGCCTTATAGATGGAAGAAATGGGCGTTTCTGGGGATGTACGCGGTTTCCAGTATGTCGTTATACGAAATCGTGGAAGGCTGATGGGGTAAACGAAGCAACAACAAACGCTGAGAGAAAGAAAACTACTGAAGCGACAACGATTGAAGAAGGTCAAGAACAAAAGCTTTTAGAGTCTGAGCAGTGGCCAGACGCAGCGAACAAACTAGCGGAGCAGTACTTAGATAAGGGAATAGACTATTGCTACGGCAGAGATGCTAACGATGATGGCGACGCGGTTGACCAGGATTATGACGAAGCCGCGACGTGGTTTCGCAAGGCCGCTGAAATGGGAAACAATACAGCCCAATATGAACTCGCTCTCTTGTACTGTCAGGGTGACGGAGTACCAAAAATTATGTACAAGCACACAAGTGGTTTGATATTTCATGGAAAACACTTAACGTAGGCGAGACATTTACAGTGCCCGATCCTGCGGCAGATGAACAAAGAGATTTTGTCGAACAATTTATGACCCCCGAACAAATTGCCGAAGCCCAAAAGCTTGCGCGAGAGTGGACGCCGAAATGAATAAGAGTTTCTCGGAGGGAACATGAAAAGAAGATTTTTGCTTATGGCCTTATGCGGATTGTTGGACGCGTGTGCACCAACAAATTCAATGGATGTGGTGACGAATAAAATGCCGGAAATGCAGGAGGCAAAGCAATCCTGTGCTGAATCGACAAAAGACGCTCTTCATCCATGCAGGGCAGCAGCCAACTGTACATATGACGCTTGGGCTAAGTCTTTTAAAGACGCAGGTTTTTTGGATTTAGACCTGCTCGGTGATTATAATGGTCACGTTGTAACAATTTGCATTAATGAGGAGCGCGGTGTCATTTCTGAAGAAAAGGCATATTCATATACCGAAAGTGCATACCAGAATTTTCTGTACAACCTCAAGCGGCGCGATGCTGAACGGACGCAGAGATATACGGCGGCTTTGATAGCGGCAGGGCAAGGACTTAATCAGGCACATTATTACTCGCCTCCGCCGTCTTATGCGCCAGTCTCACAGCCATCAATGCCATCCATGCCGCCTATGACGCCGGTAGATACAACTTTGCAAGACAACTACCTGCGGGAAACTCAGGCAAGCCAACAGCCTCAGCCATCAATTGCCCAGAAGTTACGAGACTGTAGCCAAGCGCCCAATGGTTGTAACGGTGCCTTTGCTCGTTAAGTTTTGCCGAAACGAATGTAGCAATTTTCGGCTATAGGCGGCAATGGGAAGCGGGTGCATGGGTGGCAGCCCTGCGGCATAAATGGGAGACAATGTCTGCCATTTTGGGTTTGGGTGACATTGTCTCCCAACCCACACCTTGCGCGTTTAACAAACGCGGGGTTGTTTAACAACCCACTCCTTGCGGAGCTTGCGACGGATGGTGGACACCGCCTCAGCACAAGGGGCGTGGTAAGGCAGAGTTAGCGCAGAACTGCTGTAAGCAGGGGGAATCTGTGACGATGTTCTCGGTAGATAGAGGCACGGCGCGGAAATGCCTTGATGAGGAAATGTTTTGCTGACATAGCCCTATCGCTCGACAAAAGACCTGATGCGTGCGCACGACTCCGACAGGGTAAATTCTGCTAACCAGAACGGCGGCGTTTCAACGCGCCCCGGCGCAGACCCGCTGCCTGTGCAAAAATTGGCGCGACGGAATCCAGAATGAGGGCGCTTTCCGCCCTCGGTTTGGTTAATTTTGTAGGAATTGAGAGCAACGCGCCGCGCCTGTGGTGCTGTAGATTTCTGCTTGGGGCAGGAAGGCCGAGCCGTTTCAGGCTTCGCAAGGTGTGGGTCGTGTGACGTTGTCACACACCCCGCGTTTGTCACACACTTTGTGTTTTGTCACACGCTGCCAGTAATGTGCTGTCACCCCACCGAAGGGGCGGGGCATCATCACGACTGGCGAGGGCGCTGCCCATCAACCCGTGACAGCATGAAAATGTTGCATGAGGGAATCTTTGCAAGGGCTGGGGAACAAACACGGCGGCAACTATTAAGGAATCCTTGGTAGTTCAAGCCGATGGAAAACACAGCGCTATGACTACATCGAGCATTGATCCAAACCTTCATGTCCGTTGCAGGCTTCGCAAGGTGTGGGGTGGCACCCATTGGCACCCGTTTTGATCCATTTCGGAGCTTCGCCCACGAATCAGAAAATAGGGGGCTGTTTCAGGTTGTTTCAGGCTGTATATTAGCCAAATATTAGCCATGAAGCCTAATTTTGGGCGATATATCTTTCTAACTCATTGAAATCGTTGGCGTGCCGTACAGGACAAATCCGAGTACTGGGAAATGGCTCTTCCCATTGTTCCAATCAGGCCGATGGAACCTCAACCAACCAAATTTTGGGCAAAAAAATACCCCGGCGTCTGAGCACCGCCTTGCGGCGTGGGAAGAGCATCCGGGGCTTCCATCGTCTTTATAACTCTAAATCCACTAAAAAATCAAGAATTACGTTGCTTTTGACCAACATCTTGATAGGTAAGAATAATCATGAATCCAGAATTGGAACAGTATTTCTCCTCTGCCCGTTTAGCCCCGTATTTGCTGCCCGGAGAGGCAACAGACGTGGCTTTCGCTCGTTATCAGTGGAATTTGTGCTTGGCTGAAGCCTTGCTGCCCTCCCTCAATTATCTTGAGGTCGGTCTGCGTAATGGCCTGAACAGGACGGTTGCCAATCTGTACGGCGCCGATTGGCTTTTAACAATACCTTCCAAATTAGGTCTGTCCTTTGAAGATTTACGGAATATCGAAAATTTGAAAACGGATATTCAGGAAACCAAGGGCTACCCGGCAACCCACGATGACGTTCTGGCGCGGTTGGGTTTTGGATTCTGGGTCGCCTTCTTTCACAAGCGTTATGTGCCCGGCCTATGGAACCGGGGTAAAAGCCCCCTTGTTTCCATATTCCCCAACATGGCTCCAGCACTTCAAACCCGAGAGCTTGTTTTTGCCCGCCTTCGCACGATTAAAGCGTTACGCAATCGCATCGCCCACCACGAGCCAATCTGGAAAATGACACCAATGGTCAATGAAGTGCATCGGACATGCCTTGAAATTGTAAATGGCATGTCTGCTGCCGCAACCGGGGAATTGGCAAAAATTGACCGTTTTTCTTCTGTTTATGCCAACGGTTTGAAAGAGAAGTGAGCGCCGACGATGGTAGAAACGGTTGCGGATAGAGAATTTTTTCATATAACTCGTGATGTGGCTCACAATCAGCACGCCCCTTTGATGATTGGGTCAACCCTTGAAATTGGGAATAGGCCAAATCCTTTTTTTGGTTTTTATGAAAGCGTACGCAGCTATTCCGTGACAACTCCTACAGAGGTCGTACAGGTTCCTGCAATCAAGTTTCTAAAGAGTATTTCGCGTGGTGAAATCAATTGCCCCACGCTGCCCAAAATAGCCGCTGATGTAGCAGAGCATTATCTCTTACTTGCGCGCGAAATTATAATGGAGCAGGTGCGTCGTGAGATTGCCCCAGACGCCCCCTCCCGTCAGACATGCTTATGGCTCACCGATACTATTGAAGCAGCCCGGGTTTGGCAGGTTAGGCTTGGCGGCAGCTACCGCATTGCGCGTTTAAGAGTTCACGGGGTTATACAACGGGTCGATGCCGCCCACTTGCTCGGAGATAGTGAACCTCTATCAAAGACCTATGACCGCGCCCGATTATATTGGGAAGGACACCATTCCGCGAACCCAGAGGCCGAGACGCTATTTGCCGGGTCTGCCGAAGTCGTTGAGTTTCAGACCTAAAGTTATTATGTCGATTATCCGGCAGCATAGCTGTTATGACGACTCCATATCCAAATCAATAACAGGACGCAAACCAGTCCGCCACCGAAACCAACAACCGCGAGAACAGGCCATCCCAGAACGGCAAGACGATTCATCAATGCGGGAGCTTGATCTAGACAGAAGAAGTGGCCTGAAAAGGTGTAATATTTGGCATCACTTTTGATCGCGCATCCCGTAAACAATGCCACCTGCGCCCAAATCGCCATTAGCTGAAACAGACCAGCGTACAGCAGAAGCCCAATCAAAAAAGGTTTCGTTCTGGGGTGTTGTAAAAGGGCGTATAGGCCAATCCCAAGGGCGGGGGCAATCCACGGCATCAAAATATGCAGATACCAGCCGGGGGTTTGTCCGTTGCCGCTCAAGGCGACGCCGATGATCGCGTGATACAAAAAGCCACCACCGAACATTCCAAACAACCAGACCGGGAGCCATGCAAGGTCTGTTAAAGGCCGCCGCTTGAGTTCCAGTGCAAAGGCTCCAAAACTCCATACGGCAAGGGCTAAAAGAGGGGCTTGCAATACAGTGGGAAGCCGGGTCAAAGACCACGTTCCTGCCCATGAATAAGACACGAATGTAACGACAAGCCCACGAACCACAGCATATAAAGAAAAATTCTTCTTCAGGTTAGTGAGCAAGCCTCCCTGACTAGTAAGCCGAATGGTATCATCGCTCCCTATAATATTTCCGAACGCCATAAATTTATACACATACCATCCGCCCCCAATCAGAAGGGCGGACAGAAAAATAAGCAGAAGGCTTTCCCAATGCGCGGAACAAATTTTTGAGCGGTTCTGAATAAACATCCGCACCAGAAGGAATCCTCCCAAGGCTGCCATGATGGGGATGAAAAAGGCTTTGGTTAGAAGCCCAAGCCCTAACGCAACTCCAACCGCAACCGCCAATTTTTTATTACCCTCATCCGCTAACCATTTAGAAAACAGAAAAGCCGTTATGCCAACGAGAAAAAGGCATAATGAATCATTGCCTATGCGCGTAAATTCGGGAAAGAACATCGGCAAGACAATCGGATATAACAGAAATCCGATAATTGATGGGTCGGATTTTAAAGATTTTCCGGGTTGTCGGACAGCCAACAAACCAAACACCACGCCGCCCAAGGCGATAAGGAGAGATGCCAGCCGCAGAAGAAAAATGCGCGTCACGAAAGGCAAGTGTTCCGTTACCCTTTCGAGGGGAGCCAGCAGTATGTAATACAGCGGTGGATGTTGCGCTTGCCAATTTCTCTCTTGGCTGGCCTGATAAACAGAAGCGCCCGATTGGCGGTAGGCCGACAAGTAATTCGCAACCAAATTGGGTTGGGCAAAAAACTTTGAGTAAGTCAGCCCCAGATCAAACGGAGGAACCCCCGAATTATAAGGGGATGGCCCTTGATAATTTGCGGCTTCCTGGTCAAGAAAACTTGCCCCATAAATGGGGATTGTCCCCATGTCAGCTATTTGACGAACGCTTGAGTAATGGGCTGTTTCGTCAAATCCTTCGAAGGCTGGCAAAATTGCCAAATAGCCAAGACCTGTAAAGAACAGAGCCAATAAATAAACCAAAAAGAACGACCGATGCAGGCATTCGCCATGATCTGTATTACGACTCAACGATAATATCCACACACGAAGCTCCCGGCCAAACGCCAAAAAGCCAACCAGAAGGGTTCACCCTCTGGCGGCGCGGGAGTTCATAACCATGTCATAAGATATGGCGCGGCAGTCTTTAGCCGCGAGGCTTGGACATCCGGCAATGGCGCACGAATGCGCCACAGCCACTGCCGCCTCCCGGCCATAAAAGACCGAGTGGCGGCATGTTTCCGGTACATACCAACCGCTTATGACAGGGTTATGAAGCCCCGGCCTTTAACCCAATATGGGAAAGGCTGCTTAACTCATAGCTTCATAAGGGATGGGTTGCAATGATGTTTGGAAAAACAGGGATAAAATC
>JBAVWC010000045.1:0-15308 GCA_049697595.1 Alphaproteobacteria bacterium | reverse complement strand
GCATAGCCACAAATCTGCTCGTCGGCGTTCAGGTAGTCGCCGACGGGACTCAATCCGCAGGTTCGACCGCGACGCCTTCTTTTACGGTTTCAGTCATTTATAACTGAGACCATTCTCCAAAAAATTGCAGAGCTTATAAGCCTTGACTACCCAGGCATGCATAAGACATCCTTGCACATAGGATGGCAGACAATTTTTGTCTTGCGCCATCTCCCGCCTGATTTTCAAGTTTCATCCTTCCGGAGATACGATGCGCCTAGAGGAGAAATCGAATGGACGTCGCATCGGCATTTTTCTGGCATCAGGCGTTTTGTTCTGCGCCCCTTTTTGCACCACCCCCGCCGCCGCCTTCGCGCCGAGACGTGACGCCGACAGCGTCATGATTTCCGAAGTCACGCGCATGGATTTCGGCACGATTGCCATTCCTTTTTCCGGTTCGCAAAGCCTCGCGCTTAATCCCGCCAATTCGAATGAGACGGGAACGGGCAACCGGCTTTCCGAGATGCCAAGCCGTGGCGTTTACCTGCTGAAAAGCCACGGGCACGACCGGGATTCGATGACCATCGATATTGGCGGCGTCGAAACCAATTCGCCGCACCTGAAACTCGACGATTTTACCGGCATCTATGACAACCGATTGATCGCCCATTTTCCCTCTCCCGCCGTCGGCGTTCCCGGAAATGCGGGAACAAAGCTCTATCTGGGAGCCACGGAAACCGTCACTTCATCGATGCGCCCCGGCGCGCCCAATCCTAGCTTCGACATCACCGTCATCGTTAACTAAGGAAACCACTATGAAACCGATTGCCTTCTTGATTTTGCTTTTCTCCGCTCTCGTTCTTGCGCCTCAGGCGCAGGCGGGAAGCGCCGATCTGACCTTGTCGCCGACGCGCGTTATTTTCGACAATGGCGAGCGTTACGCCACGGTGAATATCAAAAACTCCGGCGATGCTATCGGGCGTTACCACATCGAAATCGCAGATACGGCGATGCAGCCGAACGGCGGCGTCAAATTAATGGATGAAGGCGCGCGCGGTCCCTATTCGGCCATCGATTATATCAGCATCTCGCCGCGCAGCATGACGCTGAACCCCGGCGATTATCAGGCCGTGCGCATTCTGGTGAAAAATCAGGAAGCAATGACCGAAGGAGAATACCGCTCGGCCTTAAAAGTCACGATGACCGAATCCGACGTCAACGCCGGAACCAACCAGCCGAAAAGCGATGCCGCTGGCATTGTGTTGAAACCAAAACTGGTGATGGCCATTCCGCTGATTATCCGCCACGGGGCTTCGTCGTATCATGTCAGCATCGACAGCGCCAAATTAGAGGTGAGCGGCGGCAAAAGCGCGCAACCGCAAGCGCATATCGCGTTCTCATTCGACGGCACGCGCTCCGTCGTCGGCGATGTCAAGATCACGCACACCGATGATAACGGCAAAGATTCCGTGCTGAAATTCTTCCCCGGCATCGCAATTTATCGCGGCATCGCCAAAATCAATATCGATGTACCGCTGGAAATACCCGAAGGCGTGGACATTCATAAAGGCAAAACGACCGTTTCCTATCTGGCGCAAGACAGCGAAGGCGGCGGCGTTCTGGCACAACGAGATGTGACGCCCTGATCGGCTGAGGTGATTTGTTTTTTCGTACACTCAAATGGCGTAAGGCGTCTCTTCTGACCAGCGCGGCATCTTGCATGCTGACGCTGACGGCGGCATTCCCTGCTTTTGGCGATACGCTTGCTCCCGACCGCTCGGATGCCCCCGTCGCATCCATATTTGAAAACAAGGGCTCCTATAGGCTTTTGTCGGGTGATCGCGATCTCGGCGAGATCGATATTTATGTCGGCGACACCGGCGCGCTGATTCCGCTGGATACGCTGCTTTCGAAGCTTGGTTATTCTTTTTACCGCGACGATGCCAACCAACGCGTACAAATAACTTTTGCCGATCAATCGACGCTGACCCTGAATTTCGACAAGAACCAATATATGCGTCAGGGCGTCATCCGCGATCTCGACAGCACCGATTATCTCGTTATGGGGCCCTATATTTTTCTCAACACGGCTTTTATGAATCGTGTTTTTCCTATCGGCTTTTCTTTGGATCAGGCGGCACGCAAATTGCGGGTTGAAAACGCGAATTTGCCCGCCCAGGCAGAGCAGCCCACTACACCGAATGCGCCACTTTACACGCCTATGCCTGATGCCGGAATCTTGATTAGCGCACCCCCTACGGCAACTTCCGCGCAAGATGATTTTCCTGTGCCGATGGCCGCACCGCGCATGCCCGTTATCGTCGATGATGTCACGCAACGAGAAGCGCCGCAGTCAACGCCCCTGCCAGAAAATCAGGATGTCATTCACGCCACGGCTCCCGTTGAAACGCAGATGACGCCGATACCATCGCCCGGCATGCCCCTCGCGCCGCCGCCCGTCGAAAACAACGAAGCGATCACAAACGCCGAAGATGAAAACAACCTGATCCTTCAGCCCAAGATTAAACAATTGCCGCCGAGCGATGTTTTTATCGAAGCGCTTGAACTCAACAACACTGTTTATCTGCCGCTGAAAGACATGTCGGCCCTCCTGGAATTCGACATCAAGTGCGACCCGGCGAACAAGACGGCAGAAGGGACCTTCATGTCGCCGCCCCGCGCCTTCTCGCTGAACATGACAAGCATGGAAGTCGCGATCGATCACCACGCGATCCCTTTGCTGAAAGGCGAGGTGATCGTCAAAAACAATCAGATCTATGCGAGCCTAGATGCGTTCCAGAAATGGTTCGGCGTGACATCTGAAGTTGTGCGCCAATCCATGACTCTCAAATTGACTTCAATCGATCCGCTGCCTGTGGAAACGCGCCTGCAACGGCACGGTCTTTGGGACAAATTGCTGGCCGTTAACGGCGCGCAGAAGGACGAAGACTACGTAAAAGTCGAAAACCCCTATCAATTGGCAGCATGGCCTTCCGTCGACGTCAATTTGTCATCGTCTGTTCAGCATGCAGGCGCGACGTCAAGCGGCGTCGCAGGTGCGAATAATTACAGCATCCTTTCCGGCGGCGATCTGGGTTATATGACAACCAATTTCCTGATGACGGGATCGGGCCCCACCGACATCAACACGATGCGCCTGACAACCGGAAGATCGGACCCTGACGGCGCGTTGCTTGGCGGCATGCAGGCGACGAATTTTGCCTTCGGAGATATTGTATCCCCCTCTATCGATAATGTAACAAACGACCCCAATGGCCGAGGCGCTGTCGTTTCAAACCGCGCCTTGAACGCGTCGACCGGATTCGATACGCATACATTCGTCGGCAACGCCGTGCCGGGATGGGAAGTCGAACTTTATCAGAACAAAACCCTGCTTGGTTTCCAAACAATTGGCAATGACGGGCGTTATGTTTTTACCGACATTCCGCTTCTTTATGGCAACAACGATTTCCGCATCGTTCTTTATGGCCCGCAAGGACAAACCGAAGAACGCACTGAAACGATTATGGTCGGCGACTCGATGGTGAAACCCGGCAAGCTCGAATACACGGTTTCGGCCAATCAAAAAGATATGGGCACGCTCGACTCTCTGACAACGACGCAACCGCTGCCGACAGCCTCCACCGATGCGCGTTTAGTGTCGGAGATGCGTTACGGGATCAATAAAAACCTGACAGCCGCAATCGGGCTGGCACAAACAACCGTTCCCGAAGCGGCAGGAGACAATGTCGAACACCGCTATGCCTCCACCAATATCGATGCCGCTGTGGGAGGAGCGTTCATCGATCTGAACGCCGTCCGCGATGTCGAGAACGGCTGGATGGCGGGCGCGACGGCCTTAACCAGCATTGACGACGTCAGCCTACGCATGCGCTATCGCCAGTTCAACGATTTCGTCAGCGAAACCGAAAATCCCATCACCGGCCAGCATAAATCGGATGCCGAAGTCGATGCGAACGGGCAATTCTATTTGCCGATCGTTCAGGATTACAATCAGGGCTGGAAGATCGAGCGCGAAACTTTTGTCACAGAGTCGCCGAAGATTACCTATAGCTCGACATTCGCCAAAACTTTCTGGGGCACCAGCTTTTCCAACACGCTCAGCTATATAGATCAAGACTCCAACTCGCAAACGCAGGGCACAGCCGGATGGCAGACGCATCTCGACGGCGTCCTTTGGCGCGCCGAGGGCCTCTATCAAGTCATGCCGGATGTACAAATTCAGGATGCCGCGCTAACGACGCAATACCGCATCGATAAGGATTTAACGGCACAAACGAAAATAGACAATCAACTGCTGACCGAAAAAGTAACGACGCTGAGCCAATCGTTGACATGGAATTTCGACAATTGCCAGTTCAGCCTGAACGGCGATATCGACAGCAGGTTGGGTTATGCTCTCGGCCTTAGCCTTTCTTTCTCTCTGGCGCACGATCCCGCGCACGATGCATGGCACATGCAAAGACAAGGGGCGGCCAACGCCGGAAGCATCGCCACACGTATTTTCCAGGATGACAATTATAACGGCCTGTATGACGACGGCGAAAAAACCGTCGCCGACGCCAAACCACGCATCAATAATCTGCCGCTACCGGATTCCGCGCAGGACGGTTCGTTTATTTCGCCTATCGCCGCCTATGAGCCCGTCACCGTCAGCGTCGATCCCGCATCGCTGAAGGACCCCATGCTATCGCCCGGATCGACAGGTTACCGGGTGATGACGCGCCCGGGGGATGTGGTTTCGCTCAACCTGCCCGTGATTTCGACCAGCGCAGTCGACGGCGTGATCGTGATCCAAAGCGAGTCCGGCAGCTATGCGCCCCTGCCCAACATCGTCGTGGAATTAACAGGGCGCGACGGCAAGATCAAACGCGTGGTCAGCGAATCCGAAGGCTATTTCATTTTCGAAAAAGTCCGCCCCGGCGACTATACGCTTTCCGTACCGCCAGAAGCTCTGGCGCAATACAACGCCACCCTAACCGCCCCCGTCACCGTCACAATCGGCAAAGTAAGCGATTTCTACACAGGCAACAATCTCCTGCTCCACGCCAACGCCAAAACCCCCGAAGAGCAGAAACAACCATAACCATTTTCCGCAACCGCCGAACAGCTACCACCGCATTCTCTGATTTTCTTTTTCGACAAACCGATGTTTGAACGCTCCCGTGACATGAACAAACACAGCTCCGTAAAGGGCATAGCTTAAATAGGTATGAATGAGCCCAAATGTTTTATGAACATATTCTCTGGTTCCCGTGTCGAGATCCGCAATAAAGGAAAACCGGAACCACGGAATGATCCCATAAAGTTTGAGCGGATGACTTGGCGCATCCGCCCAAGCTGAATCATGAATCCAGCCCGAAAGAGGCAATAAAAACATAAGCGCATAGAGTCCCCAGTGAACCACACAGGCCATCTTTCTTTCATAAACCCTATAGGCAACCGGCATCGGCGGAGGTTTGTGCCCGAAGCGCCAGCCTAAACGCACAAGGGCAAGACCAAGAACGAGTATCCCCGTCGATTTATGAAAATCGATGAGCGGCCGAATCCATGATTCAGGACACGAATCTGCAGCAAGGCCAAGGACAACATTTATCCCTATCAGCAAGGCTATCAGCCAATGCAGAGTAACAGCGGTGCGTGAATATTTTTCTGTGGTTGCCACGAAATAGCCTCTAAGCTAAGCATACATATATATGCATCATATCCGGGATGTCTTTCAAGACACCAAAGACCCAAAAATGATCGACTTTAACGATAGGCATACTCGTCGTGTCCGACACCTTAGAAAAAACTTTACACCAGATATCTCCACGCTACCTGAAACCGAACACGCCTTTTCCAAGCATCATCATTCATTCTGGCGTGGCACTCTTATGGTTTATATTGCTGCTCAATGCTTGCTGGGGAAAAGGGCTAATGGCGTGGATCATTGGCCTTGTCTATATCGGCTATGATACGGCGCTTTTGCTCTTCACATTCCGTCAAACATGTCGCCTACGGATAAAGCAACCCTCAGCGACGCGGCAGCAACCCCGGCCCAGTCTCACCGTCATTATTGCGGCCTTCAACGAAGCCTCTGTTCTCAAAAGCGCCATTAATGCCATTCAGAACCAAAGCGAACCGCCCGAAACCCTCATTATTGCGGATGACGGCTCAACGGATGCGACAGATTTTATTTTAGCCGATGATTTTAAGATCCTCACGCCTCAACTCAACGAGATCTCACCACCCGGTCATTTGCGTTGGTTGCGTGCGCAGCGTGGCGGCAAATCCAGAACGCTCAATAGGGTCATCCCCCACGTGACGACTGAACTCACGGTTACCGTTGATGCCGACACGATCCTGGCGCCCAATGCGCTTGCAGCGATGCGCGACGGTTTTTCAGAAAATCCAAACCTTGTCGCTGCAACGGGCGTCCTCTCTCCTTTCTGTGATAAATCTGTCCGAGGCCGGGTTTTCGAGTGGTTTCAGACTTACGAATATATCCGGAATTTTCTCGGACGCTACGCCTGGAGCAGAATGAAGAGTCTCGTTCTTATTTCAGGCGCGTTTGCCGGATTCCGCCAACAAGCCCTGCTGACCGTTGGCGGGTTTGATTCAGATTGTCTCGTTGAAGATTACGAACTCGTACACAGGCTTCTCCGCTACAGCTATCTGCATGACCTGAATTGGGAAACAGATGTCATTGGAGGAGCCCTAGCGCGCACCTCAGCTCCCTGCAACGTCGGGGGTTTCCTAAAGCAAAGGCGTCGCTGGTTTGCCGGATTTCTGCAAACGCATTATTGGTACAGAGACATGGTGGGCGCGCGTCAATTCAAAAATCTTGGTTTGTGGATGTTGCCAATCAAGGCAATCGATACCTTTCAGCCCGTTTTTGGACTAAGCGCTTTTCTTTTTTTGATCTGGTACGCCCTAACCGGACAGTTAACGATCGTTATTCCCGTAATCGTTATAATAGCTTTAAAAATTCTGGTTGATCTTAGCTTTCACCTTTGGTCAGTGAAGATATACAAAGACTGGACAGGCAGCCAAAGACGCTACTCTTTTTTCAGAATTATATGCGCCTCAATCATCGAACCCTTCAGTTTTCAACTCTTAAGGCATCTTGGAGCCTGTTGGGGTTGGCTGACAGTTTTTTCCGGCAAACAAAGCTGGAACTCCCAGCGCCGCATCGCCTTCACAGACAATAGGATTGATGCTGCGCAAAAACGCATACCCCTTAAAAGGCGTGGTGGGTGCGACAGGGATTGAACCTGTGACCCCTACCGTGTGAAGGTAATGCTCTCCCGCTGAGCTACGCACCCATGCCGCGCTGCTGCTTCTTGTAGAAGCAGGAACGGGCGGTTTCCACCGCGCCTTTAGATAGGCTGGGCAAATAGCGGTTTTATGCGCCGAGGTCAAGAGACGGGTGGGCGCAGGGAATAAATGAAATCGACGGTATTCGTGTTGGTATTCGTGCAAGTATTCTTGGACTGGAGGGGCGTGACCGGGATTGTGCCTATGCTGACAGCATTAATATTGACGTTAAACAACCCTACGCTGGGCGTAGTGAAGGTGGGGCGCGTAGCCAGAACGATGCAGCTTTGATAGCTAAGCAGAGTAAATTCAATTGCGAAATATTGCGATGCCCCCGAATTGGCTGGCGTGGCGCAGGCCGTGTTGGTGCCGACCGTCCAAGCGCACACATTCAACACCCCACCCCACGGGGTAACGCCTCCGGTTCCGGCGCTACTCAATAATTGGTTGGGAAAGGCGCCCATAGTAATCAATTGGGTTATAACCGTTGCTGAGCCCCCACTAATGTTAGGCTGCCCGGCATACGCAGAACGCGTGGAATCCGCGATAAGAGAAATGGCTTCGGTCGATTGTTCGATCCGGGTGGATTGGGTCATCTCGCCCATAAAAACCCAAATCGCGCCGACGATGACGCCGAAAAGGCCTAGAACGACGGCAAATTCGGTCAAAGTGAAGCCACGATGTTTGTGATTACGTTGAATGATCATAGAACCTCGCAGGTCAAGAGTCGGCACGCCGCATGAAGAGAACAGCCATTTTCGCCCCAGATCGTTAATAAACAGGAAATACGCTAGGAATGTTTCGCTCGGAGCGGGGCGGCGGGTTTCGGCTTCCGGGGCATCTCATCCGGCAATCCGCAAGCCTTGCCAATGGCATGATAAGCGGCTGGGGAGCCGGAAAGATCGAATTGATCCACGACCTCTTTGGTGTCTTTTTTTTCGGGAAAGCTGATAATCCGCGCCGTGGGCGTGTTTTTGATCGCTGCTGCCAGCTTGTGATCGGTGCGCGCGTCGCGCGCCCAGGCCGTGTCATGCACCGAAAAAAGCTCAAACAGAGATTTGCCGATATGTATCGCAACGCCATGTTTGGAATCGATCCGCATGCCCGCGCCAAAGCTGACGACATCGGTGCTAGCCTCTATCGGGCGGTGAGTAATCATCAAATAAGGCGTGGCGCGCTTCTTGGGCCCCGTCGATGTTACGACTTTCGTCGTCACCATATAGCAAACCGTCTGGCCGCCTTCATTATAAGTATAGGCCCGCCACGCGCCAAAAGTACCGAGCGTTTTTTCTCTCATAGCGGAAGCGGCAAAAGCGGGCACGGCACAACTTGCCACAAGCATGGCAAGCAAAATCACCTGCCGCCAAAGACCGCGCGCGGTCACGGTGGTAACGGCTGGGTGGCGTCAACCGGCGGCAGAGTCATATCCTCGGTCGCCGAAGGCACGCCGTTGATCAGTGGATTGATGATAGGCGCCAAAGCGCGCAGCATCTGCGCCGACAATGCGCTGGTGAAAGCGTAATCCGCCGCCTGTTCGCCCGCGACATGCGCGGTGATCGTGCCGAAGTATCTGTCGCCGATATAGAAAGCGAAAGTGCCGGTGCGATTGACGACGCGCGACGACACCAGATGCCCACCTGCCCCGAATTCGTCATAGCGTTGATCACCCGTTCCGGTCTTGCCGCCCACCGGCAATGCTTTGCCGTCGGCATCACGATAAACGTCTTTAACGCGCTTGGCAGTGCCGTTATCGACAACCTCGCTCATGATGCCTTTCATGACATGCGTAATCGCAGGATCGAGAACCTGTTGCGGCTGCGCATCGGGGCTAAGCTTCAGCAAAGTCTGATAAGGCGTGCCCGTGCCGAATTCCAAAGATTCAAACCGCTCGACCGGAAATCTGCGCCCGTTGGCGAGGATAATACCGACCAGTTCAGCCAAAGCGCCCGGACGGTCGGCGGAACTGCCAATCGCCGTCGCATAGCTCGGCACCAGATGATCGAACGGATAACCCAACCGCGCCCAGCGTTTCTGAATATGGGCGAAAGCGTCTTCTTCCAGCATAATACGAATGCGCGTGTCCTGCGCGCGCTTCAGGCTAGGCCGAAACAGCCACGCATAGCTTTCGATACGAACGGGACGGCTTTGTTCCAGCAATTCGTGATGCGAGGCTTGCGGGCGTTGCTGCCAATAACTGAGCAACCACAATTCCATCGGATTGACGCCGGAAAGATAGGCGCGGTCGGCTAGCGAATAATGATCGACTGGATAATCCTTAAATAATTTATCCAATCGCGCGGGATCGAGGGGATCGCGCGTCACATGCGATTGCATAAAATTGGCGTAGGTCTGGTAATCGGCCTGCGGATAAACGGAACGGAACAGAACCGCGTGCGCCACAGCCCCCTTATGCGCATGCGCGACCAGTTTTTCAAAACGCGCGGCGGGCGTCAGGGTGCTATAATCGCCGATATAGCGGCTGAGGAACACGCTGCCTTCCTGATCGGCGAACCGTTCCAGATAGGCTTTGCGTCCCGGCGCTTCGGCATCGTCGAGCAATTCGTCTTTCGTCTGCGCCCCTTGCGAGATTGTGTAATTGACGATGTCGCGCATGACTCGAATGAAAACAAGATTGACGGAATCGCGGAACGCTTCATGCAGATCCATATTTTCGACATCTTCTTTATGTTCGAAATTATGGAAAACATGCTCGCCGCTGCCGGTGAAGAAAACCTCGCTGGGATTGCCGGAATAAGTGCGCTCCGTCGAAGCGTTCAGCATCGCCTCCAGATTGGCCGAAGGATGCGCCGCGAGCCATTTAATCGCCCATTCGGTCAGAACATCCGGCGCGTCATCGGCCAGATCTAATAAATCGTCAGGATGAAGCCCGGCATAGCGGCGATGCAGTTCGGCGATAATTTCCAGATAGGTAACCAGCGTACGCATTTTGGCGGTCGAGCCCAGATCGAGCTTCATGCCTTCATTCATATCGAACGGGCCTTCAATCGTGTCGGCCTGCAGGCGGATCTTGTTGCTGTTGGCGGTGCGCTCATACAGCACGACGCTCCATTTAATCTTGGATGGATCGTTGTCGGGATTCAGCAAGCGAAATCCATACAGCCCAATGCTTTGCAGGAAATCCTTGTCGCCCATCTTTTTCAGGAAATCGACCAGCTTCTGTTCCGCTTCCTTATCAAGCGTCGTGTGGCCGGACAGATCAAGCCGATCAACCTCGTAAAGTTTTTTGAGCCCCAACAGATTAAGCAGATGCATGCGCAGCGCATTAACGGCTTTCTGTTCGATATAAGGCGGTTCGGGCAAAACAGGGGCTTCGGGCAGGAATTTCAGCGTCGCTTCTTTAGTGGCGTCGCGCAACGCGCGCGTGACGATGCCCGCCTCCCACAACCTGTCCAAAGTCGCATCGATCAAATCATCGAGCGCGCCACGATTAGTCGCCAAATAATAACTGGGCCGCCGCTGCGCCAGCACCAGCCCCAAAGCGGCACGATAAACGGAGGCTTTGGCCTTTAATTCATCCGCATTATCTTCCGATCCGTTCAGCGCGGCAGTAGCGTCGTTCAGATTGATGCCGAACCACGCCCACAACCCGTCGCCGATGCTGTTGATTTCGCCGAAACCCGGACGCGCCGAGAGCGGCGTGTTGTTAAGATAATCCAAAACAATTTGCTTGCGCGCCTCGCGCGTGTCCGGCCCGTCAAGATAAACGCGCATCGATGCCGAAGCGATCTGGCGTATTTTTTCCATGCCGCTGCCGGTCTGTCCCATCGGCGAGAAACGGAATTTTTCAAGCTGCGTCGCCAGCGTACTGCCGCCGCCTGCGTTCAGGCCGTGAACAACGGTACGCGCCGCGCGCCCGAGGGCCGCATAGACAAAGCGGTTCCATTCGATGACAGGATTACGCGTCACCGGCCCGTCTTTAAGCAGATCGCGATTTTCGATGTACAGCAGCGTGCTGACCAGCAAGGGCGGGATTTGATCGAAAGTTTCAAACACATGATTGGGATAAGACGCCGCATAGATCGGCTCGCCATAACGATCATACATCTTCAACCCCGCCACCGTTTTGGGGCGATAGATGGGATAGAATCCATGTTTCAGAAAATCATCATAAGTTTTCGAAGCGCGCATTTGCGCGGCGACGGTGAAATCGTCCGCCTCCAAAGCTTTAATGAAAAAAGGCATATCCCGATAGCCCAGCCTTTCATTATAGGGGCCGAATTTGGGATAACGCTGATCGGGATTGGCGTCCGGCTCCATTGCAAAAGTAATATGCTGCCCGTACCACGATAACCATTTGGCTTGCACCGCCGACGTGCGCATTTCATCCGAGATAAGCGCGCCGAGCAAAACGCAAATACCGACAAAAACCGAAAAAGGCATCAACCACAGCAGAAAGGATTGGTACCTGCGCAGGGGGAGCTCGGGTTCGCGGTTCAGCCAAAACTTCACGTATGGCCTCCCAAAATGCCGCGCAAGGCGGCAAGCAATTGCGCGCGCGGAACTTCGCTTTGCGTTTTGGCGAGCATATCCTTGACCACAACCGTTCCTTTAGCCTGTTCATCGCCGCCCAGCAAAAGAACCACAGGAATGCCGGATTTATCGGCATGCTTGATCTGCTTGTCGAGCTTGCCCGGCTCCAGCCAGCTATCGACCCGCAATCCCGCCGCCCGCAATTCGGTGGCAAGAATCAAATAGGTCGCGCTGAGTTGCGGATCAAGCTGAGCCACCAAAACCTGCACCGTATTCGGCACAGGCGGCAACAAGCCGTGAGCATTCAACTGATCGAACAAACGGGTCAAGCCGATGGAAATACCGACACCCGGCAATTTCGATTTCGTATAATGGCTAGCCAGATCGTCATAACGCCCACCCGAACAAACGCTGCCGAATTCAGGATGCGCGTCGATCAAAGTTTCATAAACGGTGCCAGTGTAATAATCGAGGCCGCGCGCAATCGACAAATTCAACCGCGTGCGTTTTTCAGGAACGCCGAGCGCGCGCAAAGCTTCGACCATTTGCTTCGCTTCAGCCAGCCCTTGTTGAAAAACGGGATCGGTGACTTGCAGGGCGTTTAGCGCGACGAGAACTTCGTCATTACTGCCTTTATGTTCGATGAGGCCAAGCAAAAGATCGGCAGAAATGTCGGAGAGCCCCAAGCCGATAATCGCCTCGCGCACTTTCGCCGCGCCAACTTTATCCAGCTTATCAATCTCACGCAAAATCAGTTTCTGCTTCTCTTCATCGACAACGCCGTACCCGGACAACAACCCCCGCAAAATCTTCCGATTACTAAAATGAATCGTAAATTCCCCAACCTTCAACTCCTCGAAAATCTGCACGATGATCGCGGGAATTTCGGCGTCATAAGCGGGGCTTAGTTTATCCTTGCCGATCACATCGATGTCGCATTGATAGAATTCGCGCGAACGCCCGCGCTGGGCGCGTTCGCCGCGATAAACGCGCTGCATCTGATAACGGCGAAAAGGAAAAGCAAGATCGCGCTCATGCTCGGCAACGTAACGCGCAAGAGGCACCGTCAAATCAAACCGCAAAGCCAGATCGGCGTCATAACCTTGCTGCGCGCCGCCGGTCGATTGCACCAGATAAACCTGTTTTTCCGTTTCGCCACCCGATTTGGTCAGCAGCACATCCTTCAGTTCGAAAACCGGCGTTTCGATTTGCACAAAGCCGAATTTCTCATACCCCCGCCGGATGACGTCGAACATATGCTGAAAAACCATCTGGTCACGCGGCAAAAGCTCGAGAGTTCCGGAGACGGTACGCGGGGTAATCATGAGTAATCTGAGGCTGGGGGTTAGGAACCGGAAACGCTTTATCTTCTGACCCCAACTTTATAGCTTGTTGGTTAAAATAAACCAATCTTTCGTCATTTTGTTTTTCATAGTTCTTGAACTGCGCACGGGATGCCCTTAGATTCAAACCCTCACGCCCTTTCCCCCTATCCCCATCATGCACGCTTTGGTCGAAAAAACTTTAACGATGCCTTTGGCGGCGAAAATTCTGGTCGCCGCGAATGTCAGCGCGTTGTTTTTTGCCTTTGTGATGCAATTCGGCTTTGACCTGCACCCGTGCGTTTTGTGCCTGTGGCAGCGCGTTCCGTATGTCGTGGCGGGTATTCTGGCTTTGGCGGCGTGGCTGCTGGGGCGGCGCGCACCTCTCCTAGCTCCGCTTTTGCTGGCTTTTTGCGCGGTCGCCTATCTGGCGGGCATGGGGCTGGCCATTTTCCATACGGGGGTCGAGCTGCATTGGTGGCTGGGAACGTCGGGCTGCGCCGTGGAACCCCTGACCGGCGCATCGCCCGACGATTTACGCGAGGCGTTGCTGCACACAGTCATGCCGCGCTGCGACCAGATCGCCTGGACAATCTTCGGGCTTTCAATGACCAATCTGAATGTCGCCTTGTCGCTGGCGCTGGCCTTTTTTGCGGCAGCGGCGGCGGCCAAAGCCCTATACGACAAGTGAAAAAGATTCCGACCTCGTTTGGTCTTCAAAGGCAATAATTGCCTGAAACGGCAAACCAAGAACATTAAAACAACAAACAAAATCAAACAGATAGTCTTTTGGCACAGTGCTTGCTGATATTCGTTCGAGATTTACCTTCTCGCCTTCCCTGGGCGGGATCAACGAACGAGGTGTCAAATGGCTTCACTTTTCGCAGCTTTAAACGTGGCGGTCGGCGGTCTTAGCGCGCAGTCGCAAGCATTAGGCAATATTTCCGACGATTTGTCGAACGCCCAAACCACGGGTTTTAAAACCATCGGCACCAGTTTCCAGGATTTGGTCACCGCGTCCAGCGCCACCAGCAACAGCCCCGGCGGCGTGCAGGCGATCCCCCAGTACGAGAACAACGTGCAAGGCACGATCGCGGCAAGCGCGACCTCTACCAATCTGGCCATTTCCGGCCAGGGCTTCTTTCAGGTTCAAAGCGCGACCCAGTCCGCGACAGGTGCAACAGTCCTGGGTTCGACTTACTACACGCGTCAGGGCGATTTTACGGAAAACGCAAACGGCTATCTGGTCAACAGTTCCGGTTATTATCTGGACGGCTGGGCTCTTTCTACCAGTGGTACCAAAGCGGCATCGACAACGCCCATCCAGATTTCCGGGCTGCTCGACAGTCCGGTCGCGACGACAAGTTCTACCTTTGCCGCCAATCTGCCCGCAGGTGCGGCAGTCGGCTATACATCGACACCGTCAACCGTTGAAATTTACGATGCGGAAGGCCAAACGCACACGATGAGCCTGACCTGGACTAAAACCGGCACGAATGCCTGGGCCGTGGAAGTCGATGTCGCCGACGGCGCCGGCACAAACGGCAGCGATTATACAGCAACGATCCCCGTAACCTTCAACAGCGCAACCAATGTCGGCACGATGGCGGCCCTTGGCACAGCAGGATCGTCTGGAGCATCAGGAACCTATACGGTCGATCCCGTCGCGACAGACGCAGGGGCCACCATTCCCCTGACCTTCGCGGGTGAAGGCCCCCAAAGCATCGATCTTAACTTTGGCGCCTATAATCAGGCGACCGGCGTAACCCAGTTCGCCGATTCAAGCGGCATCGTGTCCGTATCGTCGTTCCAGCAAAACGGCCTCAGTAAAGGTTCGTTCAGCGGCATCGGCATCGATGCCAACGGCATCGTGTCGATCAATTATTCCAATGGCAGCGTGCGAGAGATTTACCAGATACCGATCGCGATGTTCAATTCGCCGGACAATTTGCAGCGCATTTCCGGCGGCGCCTATCAGGCGACTTTGGCATCGGGAACCCTCAATCTTTATGATGCAGGCACGACAGGCGCCGGTACGGTCGCCAGCAGTTCGCTGGAATCCTCGACCGTCGATATCGCGACCGAGTTCACGAATTTGATCACATCGCAGCAGGTCTATTCTGCCAACGCCAAAATCGTGACGACGATTAACCAGATGTTGAACACGATCATTCAGGCGGTTCAATAACCTAGGCC
>JBAVWC010000044.1:0-2814 GCA_049697595.1 Alphaproteobacteria bacterium | reverse complement strand
GCTTCACCTGGCCCGCCGGCAAAGCCGCCACTCTCGCCATCAACGCCGCCAGTGACGTCAACCGCTCCGACGATTCAGATATCAGCATCAACCCGGACACCCACGAAGTCACCGGCAAGTCCATCGGCGGTTACTTCTGCCAGTCCAAGACCCGCGACCGCGACAAACGCGCCATTTATTTCTGCGCGGTATTCGATAAACCCTTTTCCGGCTACGGCACTTGGAGCGGCGCCGCCTACGCTCCCAACGCCACCAATGGAAGCGACACCGCCTCCGGCGCTTTCCTGACCTTTGACACCTCAAAATCCCAGACCGTCCTGGCCAAAGTCGCCATCTCCTACGTCAGCATCGCCAACGCCCGCGCCAACCTCGCTGCCGAAAGCCCTGTCAGCCAATTCACCTGCAAAGATTTTGACCGCACCGCCCAAAACGCCAGCGATATCTGGAATGCCTGGTTGAACAAAATTCAGATCACCGGCGCCACCACCAATCAAGCGGAAATCTTCTATTCCATGCTCTATCACGCCTTCATCGGCCCCACGACCTGCTCGGACGCCAACGGAGATTACGTAGGCTACGATGGCGCCGTTCACAACACCGGCGGCCGTGTCCAATACGCCAACTACTCCGGCTGGGACATTTACCGCAGCGAAGCCCAATTGGTCGGTATGCTCGCCCCCAGGGAAGCCTCCGACATGGCCCAATCACTCCTGAATGACTACCAGCAGGGCGGCGCGTTCCCCCGATGGGGCGTCGTTACCGAAGACAGCGGTGTCATGATGGGCGACCCCGCCGCTCCCATCATTGCCGATTATTACGCCTTCGGCGCCACCAATTTCGATACCCAGGCCACCTTGGCCGGACTGGTGAACGCCGCCACGAACCCCGCCGTCTATGCACCTTTGACCAGGACCCACGAGCGTGATGGACTGGAGAACTATCTGAAACTCGGCTACATCCCTGAAGGAGGCGAGCAAGGCAGTTATGGTCCCGTCTCCATGACTCTTGAATTCGCCTCGGCTGACTTCGCCCTCTCGCAATTCGCCGCCGCCCTCGGCGACGATTCCGACAGCGCCACGATCCTGCAACACGCCCAAAACTGGCGCAACCTTTACAACCCCCAAACCGGCTATATCCAATCGCGCGAAACCAATGGCGACTGGACACCCGGCTTTAAAAATAACGCCAACACCTACGGGCCGCCGGCAAAGAAAAAGAGGGCCATCTATGTGGAAGGCACCGCCGGACAATATCTTTGGATGGAACCATTCAATTACCAAGGCCTCGCTGACCTGATGGGCGGCCAGGACATTGCTGTGAAACGGCTCGATGTATTTTTCACCAAATTGAATGATGGTGCGAATACACCTTATGCCTGGCTGGGCAATGAGCCCTGCCTCGAAACGCCCTGGATTTATGATTTCTGGGGTGAGCCTTATAAGACGCAGAACATCGTCCGCCGCGCCATGAATGAACTTTACTCCAACCGTCCCGCCGCCTATCCCGGCAACGACGATTTGGGAGAAATGTCCTCCTGGTATATTTTCAGCGCGCTCGGAATGTATCCCGAACTCCCCGGCTCAGACATTCTCGTGATTGGCAGTCCTCTCTTTCCCAAAGCCGTTGTCCATCTGGATACCGGCGACATCACCATCACGGGCAATGGCGCGGCTCCGGATGCGCCCTACGTGCAAAGCCTTACCGTCGACGGCCAGCCGTGGAACAAACTCTGGCTTCACTTCTCTGACATCAACCACGGTGCCAGCCTGGTCTATGATTTAAGCAGCACGCCCAACACCAGTTGGGGCAGCGACCCCGCGGACGCCCCGCCCTCCTACGACGGCGGTGTTCACTAAAAATTATTTGGCGTTGCCGGCCTGATAAGCGCGGCGCGTGATTTTGATTTTGCTCGGAATGGCTTGGAAGCTGTTCAGGCCCAATTCAAATTCGCGGCGAGATCCATCTTCGCGGGTAAGCGCGAAGCCCATCCGCGAATAAAAGTCGCGCACCATTTCGTTTTTGGGCGTTGGCAAATAGATACCATCGAGCCGCGCACAGCCGCGCTCTTTGGCCAGGCGCGCCAGTTCATTCAAAACTTCCTCCTCCACCTGCCGCTTCAACACACGGCAACTCATGAGCCAAGTGTCTATCTCCATGGTCTTCCCATTTTTCTTCCCAATGACAATGGAAATAAGCCCGTGATCGCCAAAGCGGTCTTTGAGCCGGACCGAATAGCCGACCTGTTGCGGGTCGTTCATCACGGCGATGACCTCCGCCTCGCTGCGCCGGCGGGTCGTGAGGTTAAATTGATTGCTCTTGTTGATGAGCTGCGAAAGCCGCGGGACATCCACCGGGGTAAATTCGCTGATCACCGCCTCCATCGCGAGGGATTCGAGGTAGGCATCCATGTCCGTAATGGAGGCTTGCAGCTCGCGACGGCGGGCGTCAGACAGGTAGAGGCCTGTGCGCTCGGCATCCTCAGCCGTGATGCTGCGCGGCTCAAACAACCGGCAGTCCTGCAATTGGGACACATAACCAGCGGGATCCGGCCCGAGCAAAATGGTGGAAACCTCCGGCGCAAATTGACGGACGATTTCAATCTCGGCCGGGTTGTCGTCCACGAAAACGAAACTGTCCAGGCCGAGATTTAACTCGGCGGCCATGCGGCGAAGGTTATCGGACTTGGGTTCCCAATTGGCCTTGAAGGAAACGAGGTCGTCCATGCGCAAGGCCATTTCCGGATGTTTCTCAAACGGTTCCATGGCTTTGTCCAAATCGTTCTTACTGCATACGGCCAGCAGCACGCCACGTTCC
>JBAVWC010000043.1:0-8515 GCA_049697595.1 Alphaproteobacteria bacterium | reverse complement strand
AGAATGGGGGTGCGGACGCCGTCTTTGCGCAAAGTCTTGATGATCTCAAGCCCGTCAAGCTGATCCGGCAGCATGCGATCCATGATGATCGCGTCATAGGATTTGTCGGCGGCCAAACGCATGCCGTCGCGCCCTTTGGCGGCATGATCGACGCTATGCCCTGCCTCCTGCAATCCTTTGACGATAAAGGAGGCAACGCGTTCGTTATCTTCGACAAGCAAAACTTTCATACGCAACCTTATTCCGCATGCGTGTCTTCCGGCAATACCATAATAGCCGTGCCTGTTTTGGCTTCTTCACGGTTGCCGACATGGACATGCTTGCCTAGCCAGACGCTGACGCGGTCGAGATAGAGATAGACGACAGGTGTCGTGAACAGCGTCAAAGCTTGGCTCAACAGCAATCCGCCTACCATTGTATAGCCCAGCGGCTGCCGCAATTCCGAGCCGGTTCCGTGTCCCAGCATCAGGGGCAAAGCGCCCAGAAGTGCGGCCGCCGTCGTCATCATAATGGGGCGGAAACGCAGCAGGCACGCTTTGCGGATAGAGGCTTCGGGCGAGAGATGTTCTTGGGTTTCGGTTTGAATGGCGAAATCGACCATCATGATGCCGTTCTTTTTGACGATGCCGATAAGCAGGATGATGCCGATCAAAGCGATCACGGAGAGATCGAAATGGAAGAGCATCAGCATAAGCAAAGCGCCAGCTCCGGCGGAGGGTAGCGTGGAAAGAATAGTCAGGGGATGAATGTAGCTTTCGTAAAGCATGCCCAGAATAATATAGACGGCCAGCAACGCCGCCAGAATTAAATAGGGTTGGGTTTTAAGCGATGCCTGAAAGGCTTGCGCCGTTCCCTGGAAAGTTCCGGTCACCGCGCTTGGCATGCCGATTTTTGTTGCTACGACGTTGATCGCATCGACCGCTTGTCCTAAAGCCACGCCGGGTGCGAGGTTGAATGACAAAGTAACCGCAGGGAATTGCCCCTGATGATTGATCGAAAGATAGGTCACGTGGCTGGTATCGAATTTCACGAAGGTCGAGAGCGGAATTTGCTGATTGGTGATCGGCGATTTCACATAGATCCTGTTCAGCGTATCGGGATCGGATTGCAGGCCCGGCGTTATTTCCAGAATGACGTGATAGCTGTTAAGCTGCGTGAAAAATTGCGCAACCTGGCTTTGACCAAAAGCGTTATAGAGCGTTTGGTCGATGACCGCAGGCTGAATGCCGAAACGCGCCGCCTGATCGCGGTCGATAGTGACCGATAACATCGTGCTGTTGGTCTGCTGATCGGTGGCGACGTCGCGCAATTGCGGCAGTTTTTGTAATTCGCCCAGCAATTTCGGCGCCCAATTGTTCAGCTCGCCAAGATCGGCGTCCTGAAGCGTATATTGATATTGCGTGCGGGTCAGTCGTCCGCCGATATTCAAATCCTGCGAGGCTTGCAGATAAAGCGTGGCCCCCTGAACTGCGGATAATTTCTTGCGCAAGCGGGTGACGATTTCGTCTGCCGTAGCGGTGCGTTGGTCGCGTGGCTTTAGCCCGATGAAGACCGTTCCGTTATTCATTGGCCGCGATCCGCCGACCGAAGAGCCCCAGCTCGCAATGTCGGGGTCTTGCGCGACGATGTCGGTGAGTTGGTGCTGTAAACGCATCATTTCGGTAAACGACACATCCTGCGCCGCGTCGGAAATGCCGGCGATGATGCCTGTGTCTTGCTGTGGGAAAAAACCTTTGGGTTCCGCGATATACAAACCGACCGTTCCGGCGACCGTGAGCAGGAAAACAATCAGCGTCAGCTTCTGATGCCGCAAAACCAAATCCAGCCCGTGTTCATAGCCTGACAGCAGTTTGTCGAACATGCGTTCGATCAGCAGATACGCGCGGCCATGCTTCGCATGTTTCTCGTCGCGCAGGAAAAGCGAGCACATCATCGGCGACAGAGTCAGCGAAACGAAGGCCGACACGGCAATCGTCATCGTCACCGTCACGGCGAATTCGCGGAAGAGACGGCCTATGATGCCGCTCATGAACAGCAGGGGAATGAAAACGGCGACCAGCGAGATGCTGATCGATAAAATGGTGAAGCTGATTTCCTTGGAACCTTTAATCGCCGCCTCTTTCGGCGAAAGGCCGTTTTCGATATGGCGGTAGATGTTTTCCAGCATCACAATCGCGTCATCGACGACAAACCCCACGGCAATCGTCAATCCCATCAGCGAAAGATTATCGAGCGTATAGCCGACGACATACATCAGCCCGGCTGTTCCCAGCAGAGCCAGAGGCACGGTGATACCCGGAATGATCGTCGCCCACACATTACGCAGGAAAAGGAAGATCACCATAATGACCAGCGTGATCGTCAACAACATCGTGAATTGGACGTCCTTGACCGAAGCCTTGATCGTCGTCGTGCGGTCGATGACCTTGTCCATCTTGACGGAGGGCGGCACCGCGTTCATGACCTGCGGCAGAACTTTTTCGACCTGCGCAACAGTATCCAGAATATTGGTGCCCGGCTGTTTATAGATTTGCAAAATGATGCCGGGTTTGCCGTTCTGCCACGCCGCGAGTTGGGTGTTTTCCGCCGCATCAAGGGCAATGCCGATATCGCGGATGCGCACGGGGGCGCCGTTGCGGTAGGCGATGACGACATCGTTCCACGGTGCGGCTTTCAGCAACTGATCGTTGTCATAGACGGCGAAACTGTGGATAGGGCCGTTGATCGAGCCTTTGGGATTATCCACCGTGGCGGATGTGATGACACTCGCGATATCCGACAGTTGGATGCCGAGAGCAGCGATTTTGGCCGGGTCGATTTGCACGCGCACGGCGGGTTTTTGCTGGCCGCCGATGCTAACTTGCGCTACGCCGGGAATTTGCGACAGGCGTTGCGCAATAACCGTTTCGGCGTAATCATCGACTTGAGTCAGCGGTAAAACGTCGGAATGGATACTGTAGATCAAAATGGAAGCGTCAGCCGGATTGACCTTGCGATAGGCGGGCGGCGACGGCAGGTTTTTCGGCAATTGGCCGCCTGCGGCATCGATTGCCGATTGAACATCCTGCGCCGCGCCGTCGATATTGCGGCTGAGGTCGAATTGCAATGTAACCTGACTGGTGCCCAGCACGCTGGTCGAGGTCATCTGCGTGACGCCGGAAATTTGGGCGAACTGATATTCAAGCGGCGTGGTCACTGACGACGCAATCGTTTCCGGACTTGCGCCCGGTAATTGGGCCGATACCAGAATTGTGGGAAAATCCACTTGTGGTAGGGGCGCAACTGGTAACATGGGATAGGCCACGATGCCGAGCAATAATATACCCGCCATCAACAACGACGTCGCAATTGGCCGCTGAATGAAGGGGGTGGATATATTCATTGCGCGCTCCCCGATGCCGTCGCCGGTTTGGCTTCGTCGGATTCGACTTTCACCGCGATGCCGGGTTGCAAGCGGTATTGATTGCTCGTGACCACGCGTTCGCCTTCCTGCAATCCGCTTTCGACGAGCAGGTTCTTGCCCATTTCGACGCCGGTCTTTAAGGGGCGCGCTTCAATCGTTGAATCCGGTTTGACCACATAGACGAACATGCCTTCCGGCCCGCGTTCTGCCGCCGCCGAAGGAATAGTTAGTGCTTGATGCTTTACATCCAGCAACAAGCGAGCATTGACGAATTGCCCCGGCCATAATTTATTGTCGGCGTTGGGGAAGGTGGCTTTCAGCTTGATCGTGCCCGTGGTTTGATCGATCTGATTGTCGATCAATAAGAGGGTTCCGTTATCAAGAACGGTTTTGTCGTCCTGCGACAAAGCGGCCACGCCTACAGACCCCTGCGTCATTGCCTGATTAACCTGAGTCAGCGCCTCTTCGGGTAATGTGAAGATAAGGGATATCGGCTGTACCTGCGTAATCATGACGATGCCTTTGGTGTCGGTCGCATGCACGTTATTGCCGACATCCACCAGACGGATGCCCGTGCGCCCGTTGATCGGCGAAGTAATCATCGTGTAATCGAGTTGCGTCTTTGCGCTGTCGATATTCGCCTGATCCGCTTTGATCTGCGCATCCAGTTGATCGACCAAAGCCTGTTGCGTATCGACGGTTTGTTTGCTGGCAAGATTTTTGGGGGCCAAAATCATATAACGGTCGAGATCGCGCTTGGCGTTTTCAAGCTGTGCCTGATCCTTGCTTTTTGTCGCCGTGGCCAGATCCAGCGCGGTCTGATAGGGGCGCGGGTCGATTTGCGCCAGCAGGTCGCCCTGTTTAACCGCCTGTCCTTCCGTAAAGGCGATTTGCTGCAACTGTCCGTCGACGCGGGCATTGACCGTCACCGTATTCAAAGCCTGCACGGTGCCGATGCCTTCCAGATATTGCGGCACATCGGAGCGCGTCGCCAGCGCAGTCTGAACCGTCGCCACTTGCGGTTTGGCCGGAGGGGCAGGGGGCGCAGAGAAAAGCGTAAAACCCAACCAGACAAGACCCGCCATAAGGGCGATGCCGAGAAAAACGGCGCGCGTATGATTGCCCTTGGGTTTCTGTGGCGATGTTTCTGGAATGGGGCTCATGATTTTGCTTCCTCTGTTTGCTGCCAACCGCCGCCTAGCGCGTTATACAATGCCAGTAAGGCCTGCAGGTGCAAAAGCTTGACCTGCGCCAGACCGTCTCTGGCGGTGAACAGTGCGTTTTCCGTATTGAGCACGGTTAGGATATTGATCGTTCCGGCGTGGAATTGCGTGTTGGAAAGTTCATATGCAAGCTGCGCCTGATTCACAGTTTCCTGCTGACGCTTTTGCTGTTCTTCCGTTTGCCGCACTGCGGTCAGCGCATCTTCGACATTGCCGAACGCGCTGATGACGGATTTATGATAATTGGCCAGCAATTCGCTGTAGCGCGCTTCGGTATAATCATATTGCCCTTCAAGCGAGCCGCCTTCGAAGATCGGCTGCATAATTCCGGCGGTCAAAGCGAAAACGCTATTAGCCGGATTAAGCGCAGTGGCCAGAGCTGTGCTCGCAAATCCGCCCGTGGCTGTTAGATTGATGCTGGGGAAAAACGCGGCGCGCGCTACTTTGATATTGGCATTGGCGGCGATAAGTTGCGCCTCGGCCTCAGCCACGTCCGGACGCCGCGCCAGTAATTCCGAAGGCATACCCGCACGCACCATTGGCTCCGACAAATCGCCGAGCGTTCCGGTGGAAATATCGACGGCTTCGGGCGTTTGCCCGGTTAGAATAGCCAGCGCGTCCAAGGTCTGCCGCAATTGCTGCTGGAGCGGCGGGATCGTCGCGCTTACCGTCGCCACGACGACTGCTTGCTGCGCGACATCCAGTGAAGTGGACGTTCCCACAGTCTGTTCGGCCTGCAATCCTTCAAGAGTGCTCTTTGCGCTTTTCAAATTCTCTTCGGCGATATTGAGCCGGTCGCGCAGGGCCAATATTTGAAAATACGAACTCGCGACGCCCGTCATCACTGTAAGTTCAACCGTTGCACGGTCATAGCGGCTCGCTGCCGCCGTGGCATTGGCGGATTCTAAAGCCGAACGGTTTTTGCCCCAGAAATCCAGCTCATAGCTGGCGGTTACAAAGGGGTTGAATTGCGAATAGGTTGCCATACCACCCGATGTCGATTGACGCTCGTTGGTGGCTGTCCCGCCTGCGCTTACTGCGGGCAGCAAAGGCGCGCCTGCAATCCGCGCCTGCGCATCCGCTTCCTGCACGCGCGCGATAGAGGCGGCAATATCATCATTGGCCTGTCGGGCTTTGGCTATATAGCCGTCAAGCGCGGGCGACGAAAACCCGTGCCACCATTCAGCCGAAGGCCATGTTGCCGCGGCATTATCCTGCGGGTCGTTCCACGCGGAAGGGGCGGCCACATCCGGGCGGCTATATTCCGGCCCGATGCTGCAAGCTGTCAGCCCGATAGCGCATGCTGCAAAAAAGATTGCGCAGGCCCGATGTGCGGAAGCTGATGTAAGGGTCATGGGAGTGGACAAAACAAGTTTTGTGAGCCGGACTTTCACGGCATACAGGCATAATACAACACTTGCCGCCGAGCTGATACAAGTGAAACATTAATTCTTGTTAATAGGGCGGGATTCCCACTTTAATAATTTGGATTTACGGGTATGTTGCCTTTCACTGAATCCAGATAATTCAAAGTGCAAGGAGAGTCCTATGATTAAAAACTATGAAGAGCTCACCGCCGCTCACAAGGGTGCGTTCGATGCCTTTATGCAATTCCATTCGATCCTCGCCGAAGGATTTCAGGAAATTACCGAGCATGTTTCCTCGCTGACTAAACAGGCGATTGAAATGAATATCGCGACCGGAAAAGCCGCCGCCGCTATCAAGACGCCGCAGGAACTGACGGCGCTGCATTCCAATTGGGCAAATCAGGCTTTCGGAACGGCATTGGATGGATCGATTAAATTGTCGGCGCTCTCCACAAAAATATCCGCGCAGGCGGTGGCGCCAATCCAGTCGCATGTCAGCAGCACAATCGGCAAAGTCACCGACGGGATATTCAGCGCAACCGGCAAAGCCGCCTGAAGAAGCCGGTTCCTGATTTTGTAGTCAAATCAGGAACGGCAAGTCATAATGCGCAGCTACATTGTTTCTTAAATCCGCTTGGACAAAAAACATGGAAACTGCGCTCAATCGGGCGACCGCGTTGCATAATCGCGGCCTTCTTGCCGAGGCCGAGGAGCTTTATCGCTCCATTCTCGCCGACGATCCCGATCAGCCTGATAGTTTGGCGTTGCTTGGCGTTTTGCTGGGCGGCAAGCGTTTGTTTCCCGAAGCTATTCATCTGCTTGAGCGCGCCGTTTTTCTTGACCCTGCGACACCGCTTTTTCGTTTTCATCTCGGCAGGGTTCTCAGCGATGCGGGCGATTACAGCCGCGCGTCGGAGGCGTTGCAGGAAGCGACGGCGCGGAAACCTGATTTTGCCGAGGCGTGGCTGGCTTTGAGCCATAGCGCAATCAGGGAAAAAAATTATGAATTGGCGAACAGGGCTGCCGAGAATGCCGAACAGTTGATGCCGGATAATCTTGCCGCCGTGCTCGCGCACGGGCTTGCGCTTGATTTTCTCGACCGCGAAGAAGAAGCCGTTATATGTTTCGAACGCGCGACCCGCATTAAGCCCGATTATGTCCCGGCTTGGGATATGCTGGGCACGACCTATCAAAACCTTAACCGGCTGGACGAGGCCGAAGCGGCTATGCGCAAGACCCTGAAAATTGCAGGCTATGACGAAAACGCCGCCGAAATTTCTGAAAAAGAATATAGCGCGCATCACTGGAACCTGACTCTCCTCGAACTTTTGCGCGGCAATTTCCGTGTTGGCTTTGACCATTATCGCGCGCGGTTCGGCAAGAACGGCTGGCATCAGCGCCTTCCCTATCCCCCGCCGCTGTGGTGCGGCGAAGACGTCAAAGATAAAAAAATCCTTATCGTCGGAGAACAGGGGTTGGGCGATGTTTTGATGATGTGCCGTTATGGCGCTTTGTTGAAAGCCAGAGGGGCCACTGTCGTTCTTATGGCGCATCCGTCGTTGCTGCCCTTGCTCGCGCTCAGCGATGTGGCGAACGAGGTTAGAAGCGATACGCCAGAGGTACGGCATGATTTCGATTTCCAGACATCGATTTTCGATCTGCCTTACCGGTTTGGCACCACGCTGGAAACGATACCTGCCAATGTTCCTTATTTGGCTTTGCCGCCTGCGGACGAAAACACCCAACTTCCGGATACGAAGCGTCTGAAAATCGGCGTCGTTTGGGCGGGATATCCCATTCATAATGCCGATCGGCGCAGAAGCATTCCGCTTTCTGTGTTCGCCGAACTTTTTCGCGAGCCCCATGCGCAGTTCTTTAATCTGACCCGCGATTTGAGGCCTGGGGATGCCGAACTTATGGCGCGTTATGCAATGATCGATTTGGCGCCGAAACTCAGCGATTTTCTTGTGACGGCGCGATTGGTGAACCAGCTTGATCTGATTATCACCTGCGATACTTCCGTCGCCCATTTGGCGGGCGGGATGGGAAAGAAAGTTTGGCTCTTGCTTCCCTTCGCGCCCGACTGGCGTTGGATGACGGTGCGCGAGGATAGCCCGTGGTATCCCACGATGCGCCTGTTCCGCCAACGCCAAAAAGGCGATTGGCGCGAAGTCATCATGCGCGTGAGCGAGGGGCTGAAGCGGATGGGGCCATAGGGAGGTAAGGGCATGACTCGACTTCCACGCGAATCTTGGCCAAACTGTTGACCCCGCAAACAGAGAAAGATGACTCCATGCCAAAAGCCCTGAAGCCAAAGGATTTCGGACTTGTTTCCTATTGCCTGACGATGTCGCTTATCGACCGCCTCCGCGAGCAACGCGTGATTTCTGAGCGCGTGGCGCTCGCGATTTGCGCGCAGGCTGCGGATTATGCCGACGATCAGGTTGTCGGCGGCGATCCCTCTTTTGAGGGGGCCTATAATTTTCTGATCGACCTTTGCGGTGCTTTGCAACGAAAAGAGC
>JBAVWC010000042.1:0-27377 GCA_049697595.1 Alphaproteobacteria bacterium | reverse complement strand
GGCATCAGCCGCTTGCGCCCCGTCTTAAAGCTATAATGCTTATTAAGCAGCGTCAGAAACTTTGAGGTTGGCTGCCGAGGTTTTACCCTTTTCGGTCGCCAATTCGTAGCTGAGCTTCTGGCCTTCGCGCAGATCGCGCAAGCCGGCGCGTTCAACCGCGCTGATATGCACAAAAATGTCTGCGCCGCCGGCGTCCGGTTGAATAAATCCGAAACCCTTGGTGCCGTTGAACCACTTAACTGTACCTGTTGCCATTGTCTTAATCCTTTAACCTAGTATTGGCCGGCATCACCACGACACCCGCGCCGAGTCAGCTCCAAAATTCCAGAAGCAAGGCTTCAGGATAATTCCGGTAACTCTCAAGCGCTGCGAAGAGCAAAACTGTCCCCGGAGGGGGCAGCTTGTATATCAAACACAAGTCAAGAGTCTCTAATCTCATGGACATCACTATACAAAATAAGAAAAAAAGCAAGGATAATGGTGTTTTATCATAGCGCGGGCGGTTTTGCAGGTGCGAACGAGGCCGAGTCCTTCGTCATGCTGTTTT
Organism: Alphaproteobacteria bacterium; assembly: GCA_049697595.1. Classification (GTDB taxonomy): domain Bacteria; phylum Pseudomonadota; class Alphaproteobacteria; order UBA9219; family UBA9219; genus CAIXLI01. Next base: position 26,830 of record JBAVWC010000042.1, on the reverse strand, counting down.
TTAAAAAATTCAAGCATTGCTTATATATACGCCCCTCTTTTAAAGAAAGGGGGGTAATTGCCTGATGTGGCCAATCTTAACAATCAGGTCGCGAGAAGATCATGCCAATTATCGAGCGCGATCAATGGCGAAAGCAGTATTTCTCGGACATAGATTGCCGGGACGATATTTTTATATCTACGGATGACCGGGACAGCTTCGACTTATTTCCCGAATTAAGGTGGGTGTACGACAAAATCGCCCTTTGCAGGACCCAAAACCTTCAATGTGCCCCGTGTGGGGTAGAACCCATGCATTATCCGGTGTTTAGCAAACCCATAACCAACCTGCGGGGTATGGGGATCGATAGTTACAAGCTGAACGACAGAAACGACTATCTGAGATATTGCAGGCCCGGCCATTTTTGGATGGAGTATTTAACCGGGGATCACATCAGCAGCGATGCAGCTTTGATAAACGGCCAGATCGTTTGGCAGGCGCATGCCAGAGGCATTGCGGCCTCGGCGGGAACATTCGATCATTGGCACATACTTTCCGAAAGCTTTGTCCCCCTTGAAAGCTGCTACCGCGCGTGGATCGAGCAACATTTAAAGCGGTACACCGGAATGGTGAATATTGAATCGATAGGCGGCAAAATTATCGAAGTTCATTTGCGCATGATCGATCAATGGCCCGATCTGTATGGCGATGGCTGGCTGCAGGCGGTCGTTTCATTATATGGGGATGCGAACTGGCCGCATGATGCGCGTCCTGCGCGTCCGGCTTATAGCGTCGTTCTTTTCGGCCCTCACGGAAGAAATTATACGCAACCTCCTGATCGGTTGCTGCGAGAGCTGAAGGCAAATGACGATATTTCAAGCATCCAAATTACCTTTAACAGCAACATACCTCCCGCAAAACATGCGATGCCGCCGGGTGGATTCCGACTGGCGATTGTCAATTCGTATAGTTTATACAAAGCACGGTCAGCATTGGCAAAGCTGGCGGATTTTTTTGATGTGCCTTATGCGGTCTGAAAAGCGTTTAAGAAAATCTATTGCTATTCACTTTGCGGCATAACGCGTTCATACTCCGGTCATGCCTTCACAGCCTTCAATCGCGCCTGAAATACACTTGGTTAACCGCATCGGTTGGTTGCGCGCGGCGGTGCTTGGCGCCAATGACGGCATTTTATCGACGGCGAGTATCGTCAGCGGCGTGGCTGCTGGCGGCGCGCCGCGCAGCGTTGTTCTGCTGGCCGGAATTGCGGGATTGGTGGCGGGCGCAAGCTCGATGGCAACCGGAGAATATGTCTCCGTCAGCTCGCAAGCGGATACTGAGCAAGCCGATCTTGCGCGCGAAAAACGCGAACTCGCCCGTAACGACAAATACGAACATGAAGAACTGGCGCAAATTTATGTTTCAAGAGGATTGGAATTATCGCTGGCCCGTGAAGTCGCCAATCAGCTTATGGCACATGACGCGCTGGGCGCGCATGCCCGCGACGAGTTGGGCATATCCGAAATAACGGTCGCCAAACCCGTGCAGGCGGCGCTGGCATCGGCGGCTTGCTTTACCTGTGGTGCTGTGGTGCCGCTGCTGGTCGTTTTTATCGTACCTCCGGCCTTTATCGCGGGATCGGTGATTGTAACCTGCCTTGTTTCTTTGGCCGCTCTCGGTGCTTTGGGGGCGAAAACAGGCGGGGTTAAAATATTGAGGCCGACTTTGCGGGTTTTGTTTTGGGGAATGCTCTCGCTCGGCCTTACGATGCTTGTAGGTTTTTTGTTTGCGCTTAAATAGGGGCCGGCTTTAACCGTTTCCTAACCAAACAATTGCCAAAAAATGATAACAAGCTGCCAATTACAGACAGTAAGCCATTGAAAGTAATAGCATAATTCCAAGGGCACCCATTTTTTGGTAAGATGCCTTCATTAGATACCCAATCTTATTTTAAAGGAGAAAATTATGTCCAAGACAGAATTACAGGATAACCAATGGCTGATATGTATCACCGCCGCATTGACCGATGATCTGGAAATTTCTTTTGAAGACATCGCGGAGCTGGACGAGTCACAGCACCTCGCAGATGAAGCACTATCCAAGTGAAACCGAAAACCCGTTTTTCGCTGGCGTAATCACAAAATTATAAAAGACCTCCGGCATTGCCGGTCGACCGCCGGTGAAGGAGAAAACCTGTGAACTCAGGTCGTTCGCCCTGATGCGAAGATTCATCGGGCGGCTCAGCAGCCCCAAATTGGGGTCGGGATAGCTGGGCTGGGCAAAGGCTTCGACCATACAGCCGATAATGGCGGGAGCATCGTTCGGTGCGACAGGCTGAACCGTGCAATTCATCGCCAGTGATTTTATGACAAAACTACAAGCTTCGCCGTCGCATACATCGAGATAAAAAACAGGCTTCGTCGGCGTATTGAGGTTAAAGGGAGGATCGAACCTAAAGGCGAGAGCAAAAGAAGGATTGGCGGCCTGCGCCCCGGACCCGGCAAAAAGAATAAATACGGCGATAACCACTGTCAGGATAAAACGAAACCGCATGCTGATCCTTCCAAAGGTAAAGCCGACACCGGCATTATAATTCCTGTAACGCCGAATTGCACGACATAATGCAGTATGAGCCGCAAGACCAGCATCGATAATCGTGCTATTGTGCCCAAGCACTACCTGATTGGAGATTGCAATGTCCATCACAGTACGGCTCTGGATTTCTAGTCTGGTGATTATCACCTCTATTATCCTGTTCTGCGGCGCGATGTATTTGGATACCCAATCGGCGCAGAATCTGAGTCTGGCCGTTAGCAAGACCGTCAATATTCGAAACGAGCTGGAGATTTTCCTTTCGGATCTTAAAGATGCGGAAACCGGCGAACGCGGCTATATAATCACGGGCGACGAAGCGTATCTTGAGCCCTATACCGCTGCAACGGCAGAAATTCCTCGGCATCTCGATAAACTGCGCAATGCCGTCGCGGACGATCCTCTCCTTCAGTATCAGGTTGACGCCGTTGTGCTCATAGCACAGCCGAAATTAGCGGAACTGGATAAAATTATCCGCATTCGCCACGATCAAGGTTTCGAGGAAGCCGCCAAGTCCGTAAAAGTCGGTCATGAAAAAAATGCTATGGATGATCTCCGGCGCTCCGTTGCCGATATTGTTTATGGCATCGACACAACCATTGAAGCGCAAGACGCTCAATTGGCAACAACGCGTGAGACGCGCAGACTGACAATGCTGATCAGCATTCCCTTGCTTTTTCTGGTCATCTTTCTGGCTTTCGTGTTTACGTCGCGCAGTATCAGGCGGCAGCTCAATCAACTGGCGGACGGCATCGCTCGTATTCGCAGCGGCGATTTAACGCGCGTGCTGTCCGTTGACAGCAAGGACGAAATAGGCGTGATCGCAAGAGCTTTCAACGAAATGGCCGATACATTGAATGCCGAACATATTCAGCGCGAAGTCGTCAGCGACGAGTTGAGAAAAATCGACAGTGTCCTGCGTGACCGCAGTAAGGAATTGGAAGCGCGCACGAAAACAATCGATCTGCTGGCCCGCATGACGCAGCGATTGCCGGGTTGTTCCACCGAAGCGGAACTGGCTGGCATCGTCGAATGTTTCGCCCCGCAAATTCTCGACGACATCCCCGGCATTCTTTATGTGATGAGCAATTCGCATACGATTTTGCGCTCCAAGGCGGCGTGGAAAGACCCCAAGGCCTATCTGCCTGATTTTGTGCCGGCTGATTGTTGGGGCCTGCGGCGCGGCCAGCCGCATTTAATCAGCGACACGGCAACAGATGTCGTCTGCGCTCATGTGAACAAAAGCGAGATTAAAGCCTATCAGTGCCTGCCCTTGATCGCGCAGGATGATACGCTCGGCGTCTTGTATCTTGAGGCTGCCCCTACGCAATATCATCTTAATAAGGATTTGACGCCTCAGGTTCTCGCCGAAACCATTGCTTTGGCGCTTTTGAATATGCGGCTGCGCGACAATCTGCGCAAACAATCAATCAGAGATGTGCTCACCGGTCTTTTCAATCGCCGCTATCTGGAAGAGACATTGGAGCTTTATTTTGCGCGCGCCAAGCGGACGAACAGTTCCATCAGCATTGTTATGCTGGATATAGACCATTTCAAAAAATTCAACGATGCTTATGGGCATCAGATCGGCGATCTTGTGCTTGCCGAAGTCGGCAAGCTTCTCGGAAACTCTGCCCGCAAAGGGGATATCGCCTGTCGTTATGGCGGCGAAGAATTCGTTCTTGTGTAGGCGGGAGCAACTACCGCGGATGCCGGAAAACGGGCCGAGTTTATCGGCCTCGCGGTAAGCGAAATCAGGTTGGAATATAAGGGGCAGCCATTGGAGAAAATCACTTTATCTGCCGGTGTTGCGACTTATCCCGATCACGGAGCGGAACCCAAAGACGTTATAGCCGTTGCAGATATTGCTCTTTATGCCGCCAAAAAAGCCGGACGCAATCGAGTGGAGATAGCCAGCTCAACAGTTCCTCTTGATAAGTCGGTTGATAAGTCAGCCGCCTGATGTCTCCGAAAAAATCGCCAGATATCGGTACAACTCACGGGGACAACTCGAATCCTGTTCCATCCGCGCGCGGCATAAGCCTGCCGCCGTCAGGCCTGTGCCAAACACGACTTTGTGGCCTTTATAGGCCGTCTCATAAACATGCGTGGTCAGCGCATCGATCTTGTCGGCAAGGCCTTGTTGACGAAAAACCTGCAGCAACTTCCGCAAAACTTCGGCGCGTCCCGGCATCACGGCGGCGCAATGCAGGAGTGTCCAGCCGCTGCCATTTGTTATGCTAATATCCGCGCCTGCGTCGATCATCTTGCCGACCAGCGCCACATGGGATACTTTGGCGGCATAGGTTATCAGCGTCGAGCCATAGGCACCCGAAGGCGTGTTAATTCCATAGTTTTTCCACCGCCGCTGTGCTGCGGGCTTTTGCGTATCGGCAAAAGCGGTTGTCGTAAGCCAATCCAGTGCGCGCAATCCGTTGCTCGCCGCCCGATTGAAAGCGGTGCGCCCATTTTTATCCGCATCATAAGGATTGGCTCCCGCATTAACCAGAAACGGTACAACGCCAATCACGTCATAGGCAGCAGCCTCACGCAGAAGTACGCTCAGAATTTTCGAGAGAGTGTTTTCGTTCATCCTAAAAGCCTTTCAAGGGTTTTTTTGTAGGTCTGCGCTATTTCGTCTTCGGCCTTGTGCCGGAAATTTTTCACGACATGCTGCCCGCCCGCAATAACATCGCGGATCGGATTGACGATGCTGGCAAAGATCATCGTATCGAAAATGAAATCTTCGCGTTTGCCCGTAAAGGCCGGATTATCGAGATCGAGCGCGATGAAATCCGCGCGCTTGCCAGCTTCGATAGCACCTGTGGAACGCCCCAATGCCTGCGCGCCCCCCGCCAGCGCCGCGCGATACAGCGCGGCTCCCGTGGAAGCCTGTCCTGGCATTTTTGTAACGGCCCGCTCGCGGCGCATAAGACGCTGCCCATATTCCAGCAGGCGTAATTCCTCGATCATGCTCACCGAAATATGGCTGTCGGAACCGATGCCGAACCGTCCGCCTTCGCGCATATAATCCGGCAGATTGAACAATCCGTCGCCCAGATTGGCCTCTGTCGTCGGGCATAATCCGGCGACCGCGCCGCTGCGCGCCAAATCGCGCGTTTCGGATTCATTCATATGCGTTGCATGCACAAGGCACCAATGAGTGCCGACATCGACATTATCCAGAAGCCATTCCACCGGCCTGCAACCGCTCCAGGCTATGCAATCATCCACTTCTTTCGTCTGCTCTGCTATATGAATGTGAATGGGGGTCGAGCTGTGCATGACCCGCGTGACATCCTGCAGCATAGGCGGCGTCACGGCGCGCAGCGAATGATGCGCCAAACCGATAGTAACCTGCGGATCGCCCTGATAGGCCGAGGCAAGACCGGAAATAATATCCAGAATTTCCATTTCATTATTAATGAAACGCTTCTGCGACGATGTCGGCTTTTGCCCGCCGAATCCGCTGCAGGCATAGAAAACCGGCATATGCGTTATCGCGATGCCCGTTTCCTGAGCCGCCCTGACGATATGATGCGAAGCCAAAGCGCGATCCTCATAAGGCGCGCCGTCCGGTTGATGATGCAGATAATGAAATTCGCCGACGCTCGTATATCCCGCTTTGAGCATATCGACATAAAGCTGCGCCGCGATTGCCTGTTGATCCTCGACCGTCAGTTTTTCCAGAAACCGGTACATGACATCGCGCCATGTCCAGAAACTGTCTTTTTCCCCCGTCGTGCCCTCGGCGAGCCCCGCCATAGCGCGCTGAAACGCATGCGAATGCAGATTGGGCATTCCCGGCATAACGGCACCCGCCAGCCTGGTCGCCGCGCCGCAGCTTTGCCTGGGTTGAACCTTTGTGATCCACCCCGCCTCGTCCACCGTGATCAAAACGTCGCTCGCCCACCCGCCGGGTAGAAAGGCGGTGGAAGCAAAATAGTCTTGTGTACGAAGTGTTTGCATAACGGTTAGAGATCCTGACAAGAATCTCATCCTAGCAGACTATCCGGCGATCAAAAAGCGTTTGCACCGCACAATATGTAAAGAAAAAAGCTTGCCGATACGGGGATTTATGCTCTTATCTGAGAACCTATTTCTAATCTCGCCCGGCCTTGCTGCAAATGCGCTTTTTCGGCGCGATAAATGCTCACGTACAAGTGTACGCTGCGCTTTATCGCGCCGAAAAATCACATTTTCGCTGGCGGCCTGACGAGATTAGAAACAGGTTCTGAGAGCAAAAATTCGGGGAAGCAATGCAATCGGTCGATTCCATCCTGACAAATGGGCGCGTGGTCACAGCCGTGGCCGGGAAACCCGCGTCCGAAGCGCTCGACAATCTCAGCATCGCCCTTGCCGGGGACCGCATTGCCGCAATCGGCCCGGCAGATGAAATCGACAAAAACTATCCCAAAGTACCGCGCACCAATCTTGAAGGCCGCCTTGTAACCCCCGGCCTTATCGATTGCCACACGCATCTTGTCTATGGCAGCAACCGTGCTCATGAATTTGAACTGCGCCTCAAAGGCGCGACTTACGAAGAAATAGCCCGCGCGGGCGGCGGCATCCTTTCGACCGTTGCCGCGACGCGCGCCGCAAGCGAGCAAGACCTTATCGCCAGCGCCTTGCCGAGGCTCGATGCGTTGCTCAAAGAGGGCGTCACGACTATCGAAATCAAATCCGGCTACGGCCTCGACCAAGACACGGAAAAACGCATGCTGCGCGCCGCCAAACAATTGGGCAAAGAACGCGCCGTGTCGGTCGTCACCACCTATCTCGGCGGACATACATTGCCCAAAGAGTATAAGGAAAACCGCACCGCTTATCTGGATCATTTATGCAACGAATGGCTTCCCGAAATCGCCGCGCAAAATCTCGCCGACGCCGTCGATGCGTTTTGCGAAGGCATCGCCTTTTCTCCCGATGAAGTAACGCGCATTTTCCAAGCCGCGCAAACGCACCGCATTCCGGTTCGCCTGCATGCGGATCAAATCTCCGATCTCGGCGGCGCGAATTTGGCTGCTAAATATCACGCGCTTTCCGCCGATCATTTGGAATGCGCGAGCGAAGAGGGGATCGCTGCAATGGCGCATGCCGGAACCGTCGCCGTCTTGCTTCCCGGCGCGTTTTATTTCCTGCGCGAGAAACGTATGCCGCCTATCGATCTTTTGCGTCGTCACAATGTCGCAATCGCGGTCTCGACCGACAGCAATCCCGGCTCGTGCCCGCTTACTTCCTTGTTGCTGGCGATGAATATGGGGGCGACGCTTTTCGGTCTTACAGTCGAAGAATGCATCGCCGGAGTCACGCGCGAAGCTGCCAAAGCTTTGGGCCGCAGCGCTGAAATCGGTACAATCGAGCCGAACAAATATGCCGATCTTGCAATCTGGAACGCAGAAAAACCTGTAGAGCTTATTTATCGCATGGGATTTAATCCCCTGCATGCACGCATTTGGAGGGGACAATGGCAGACATCGTAACTTTGGGCAAAGGCGCAGCGCCTTATGAGGCGTGGCTCGCGATTTATCGTGGCGCACAGGTTGCGCTTGATGAATCCGTATGGACGAAAATCGATCAGTCCGCAGCAGTGATCGCCAAAATCGTCGCACTCGGCGCGCCTGTTTATGGCGTGAATACGGGCTTCGGGAAATTGGCCTCCGTCCAGATCGGCGCATCCGATCTTGAACGGCTGCAAAAGAACATCGTGTTGTCGCATGCCGCCGGGGTAGGGGAGCCGTTACCGTCTGATGTCGTTCGCCTTATTCTGGCGTTGAAAGCGGCAAGCCTCGCGCAGGGCGCATCGGGCGTTCAACGCGCGACGATCAAGCGATTGACCGACGCGCTACATCACGATCTTTTGCCCGTTATTCCGGGGCAGGGGTCGGTGGGAGCATCCGGCGATCTTGCGCCGCTTGCGCATATGACAGCGTCGCTGTTTCTCGGTGCGGGCGAAATTATTTATAAAGGCGCACGCCTTCCTGCAGCGGAAGCTTTATCCCGCGCAGGGCTGCCGCTCTTAACGCTCGGCCCCAAAGAAGGCCTCGCGCTGCTGAATGGAACGCAAGTTTCAACCGCTCTCGCCCTCACTGGGCTATTCGCTGCAGAGCGTGTTTTGCATGCCGGATTGATTACCGGCGCGCTCTCCACCGATGCGGCGAAAGGTTCGGACGGCCCCTTCGATGCGCGCATCCACAAACTGCGCGGTCAGCCGGGGCAGATAGAAGTAGCGGCCGCTTTACGCAAACTTCTGTCCGAAAGCGCGATCCGCGCTTCGCATCTCACGGGCGATGACCGCGTTCAGGATCCTTATTGCCTGCGTTGCCAGCCGCAAGTAATGGGCGCATGCATCGACCTTTTGCGTCAGGCTGCGGTTACATTGGTTGCCGAGGCCAACGGCGTCACCGATAATCCCTTGGTTTTCACCGAGACTGGCGAAGTCATCTCCGGCGGCAATTTCCACGCCGAACCTGTCGCTTTCGCCGCCGACATCATCGCGCTCGCTTTGTGTGAAATAGGTTCGATAGCAGAACGCCGCGTCGCGATGCTCACCGATCCTGCCTTGTCGCGCCTCCCCGCATTCCTTACGCCAAAACCCGGCTTAAATTCCGGTTTCATGATTCCACAGGTAACGGCGGCGGCTTTGGTTGCCGAAAACCGTCAGCGTGCAACGCCCGCCAGTGTAGACAGCATCCCGACTTCCGCCAATCAGGAAGACCACGTATCAATGGCCACGCACGGGGCGCGCCGCTTGCTGCCTATGGCTGAAAATGTCGTCAATATTCTCGCCGTTGAATTGCTTGCCGCCGCGCAGGGATGTGATTTTCATCAGCCGCTTCGCTCCAGCGCTCCTTTAGAAAAAACGCGTCATATCTTGCGTGAAAAAGTTCCGATGCTGCAAGAAGATCGTTTCTTCGGCCCCGACATCGCGGCAGCCGCCGATCTTATCCGTTCCGGAAATGTCGCCAGTGCGGTTGGAGAAAACATTCTGCCCTCTGTCGGAGATAAGGCCGCATGACCACGCCCGATTGGCTGGAAATCACGCGTGGTGACACGCCACTTATCCTAAGCCAGCCCCACACGGGAACCGAAATTCCCTCCGACATTCTCCCGCGTCTGACTTCACCCTGGCTTGCGCACAAGGATGCCGATTGGTGGATAGAAAAATTGTATGATTTCGCCGCCGGTCTTGGCGCGACCGTCGTGCGTACAAAAATCTCGCGCACCGTCATCGATGTCAACCGCGATCCCAGCGGCGCATCGCTTTATCCCGGCCAAACCACCACAGGCCTATGCCCCGCTGAAACTTTCGACGGAGAACCGCTTTATCTTAAAGGCGAGGAATCAACCGAAGCCGAAATCGTCACTCGCCGCGAAAATTATTTTGTCCCGTATCATGCTGCGCTCGAAACCGAGATCAAAAGACTGCGCGCCAAATTTCCGAGCGTCGTTCTTTACGATTGTCATTCAATCCGCTCGACTGTTCCCCGTCTTTTCGACGGCATCCTGCCCAATTTCAATATCGGCACGAACAGCGGCGCAAGCTGCGCGCCGGATTTGGAAAAACTCGTCGAACAACTTACCGACCATTCATCCTTCACCCGCATAACCAACGGTCGCTTCAAAGGCGGCTGGATCACGCGCCATTACGGGCAGCCAAAAAACGGCGTTCATGCTTTGCAAATGGAACTTGCCTGCCGGGGTTATATGGAAGAACCTCACGAAGCTTTCACACTGCAAAATTGGCCTGCACCCTACAATCCTTCTTACGCAGAACCTCTGCGCGCGATCTTGAATTCCATTCTATCCGGCCTCCGCGATTGGGCCAACTCACCGCAAACGAAAGACACAAAATGACCCGCATCGACAATGAACGCATCATCCGCGCTCCCCGTGGCACGACACTGAATGCCAAAAGCTGGCTGACCGAAGCGCCTTTGCGCATGCTCATGAACAATCTCGATCCCGAAGTGGCGGAACGACCCTCCGAGCTCGTTGTCTATGGTGGCATAGGCCGCGCCGCCCGCGATTGGGAGTGTTTCGATCAGATAGTCGCGTCGCTCAAAACACTGGAATCCGACGAAACATTGCTTATCCAATCCGGCAAACCTGTCGGCATTTTCCGCACCCACGCCGACGCGCCGCGCGTGTTGCTGGCGAATTCCAATCTCGTTCCGCATTGGGCGACATGGGAACATTTCCACGAACTCGACCGCAAAGGCCTGATGATGTACGGCCAGATGACGGCGGGATCGTGGATCTATATCGGCACGCAGGGCATCGTTCAGGGTACTTACGAAACTTTCGTCGAAGCCGGACGCCAGCATTATAAAGGCGATCTCGCCGGGCGTTGGATTCTCACGGCGGGATTGGGCGGTATGGGCGGTGCGCAACCGCTTGCCGCGACAATGGCGGGCGCATCGTGTCTTGCCGTCGAATGCCAACCGAGCCGTATTGAAATGCGGTTGAGGACAAAATATCTCGACACCAGCGCGCAAACGCTTGATGAAGCATTGGCGATTATCGAACAATCTTGCCGCGATAAAAAACCTGTGTCTGTCGGCTTGCTCGGCAATGCCGCTGAAATTTTCCCGGAACTCGTGCGCCGTGGCGTGCGTCCCGATATGGTCACCGATCAAACTTCCGCGCACGATCCGCGCAACGGCTATTTGCCAAAAGGCTGGACGCTCGATCAGTGGCAAAGAAAACGCGAAAGCGATCCGCTCGCGGTTGAAAAGGCGGCCCGCGCCTCAATGGCCGAACAAGTTCGCGCGATGCTTGATTTTTCTGCCAAAGGCGTGCCGACATTCGATTACGGCAACAATATCCGCCAGATGGCGAAAGAAGAGGGGGTTCAGAATGCGTTCGATTTCCCCGGCTTCGTTCCCGCTTATATACGCCCCTTATTCTGTCGCGGCATCGGCCCCTTCCGCTGGGTCGCTTTGTCAGGAGATCCCGAAGACATTTATCGCACCGATGAAAAAGTGAAAGAGTTGTTGCCAGATAACAAACATCTTCACCACTGGCTTGATATGGCGCGGCAAAGAATTAAATTTCAGGGATTGCCCGCGCGCATCTGCTGGGTCGGGCTCGGCGACCGTCATCGCCTCGGCCTCGCCTTTAACGAAATGGTGGCAAAGGGCGAAGTCAAAGCTCCTATCGTCATAGGCCGCGATCATCTGGACAGCGGTTCCGTCGCCAGCCCCAACCGAGAAACCGAAGCGATGAAAGACGGTTCGGATGCCGTTTCCGACTGGCCTCTTTTAAACGCGCTGTTGAATTGCGCATCGGGCGCGACCTGGGTTTCGCTGCATCACGGCGGCGGCGTCGGCATGGGATTTTCACAGCATTCCGGAATGGTTATCGTCTGTGACGGCACCAAGGAAGCGTCGCGCCGTCTTGAGCGCGTGTTGTGGAACGACCCCGCCACAGGCGTTATGCGTCATGCAGATGCTGGGTACGACGAAGCAAAGGCCTGCGCCAAAGAGCACGGGCTGAAATTGCCGATGATCAGAACTTAGCCTAGTGGCTTCACTGTTCCGGTAGAGGCATGAGGGGCATGAGCTGGTTTTGGCCGTTTCGCCGGATGCTCGATCATCGCCACTAAGTTCTGGATATTCTGTATCGCACCGCGAATATCCGCATCGTTCGGCGGCGCGTAGAAATGAAGCATCATAGCTTTCAGCTCTTGCGCATGTTGCTGCAAGTAGGACGCGCTGTCATTCGTGCGGGTGATGTCGTTGGAGGGATCATAGGTTTGCGTGAAGTCCCAGGGGGGATCGTATGTGTACGGGCCTAGCTGCAATAGATAATCTTTCAGAAAACTCTGTTCGTTTTGCAGCTCTATCATTGTCTGTCCCTTGTCCTGCAGCGCGGTTTTGAGCACCGACCACATCCGATCTTCAGGCGATTGCCCGGCTGGGGCGTTGACATATTTGGATTCAAAGATAGACATGAAACCCGGCAAAACCTTTTCTGACTGCTTGTAAGTGTAATCGTAACCTGATTGCGCCAGATCGTAAAAACGCCGCATCAACATGATGTTATCGATGGCCGAATCGACGCGCACCTGATTGACCATAGCGTCGGGCACCATCTCCGAGTTATGGCGTGTCGTCAGGCTTATGAAGGACGTTACGCTTGGGCCTCCATATTGAATGTTCATCAGTGCGTCGTTCAGCGCCAATGGTAATGTTCTGGCGATCTGCTGCGGCAAGGTCTTGAGCCCATCGGGAAATTGGTCGGGCTTGAACTCCATCGGCAGGGCGCTATCAACCAAAAGCTGATGCGTCGTAAAACCATAGGCTACGACCGTGCCAAGCCAATTATATAGAGCATTCGCATCGTAATTGGCATCGGGATTGGGGGTCGAGGGATCGAGCATACAAACATTGATATTAGCCGCCCCAAGCCGCGAAAGGTCGCCATTGATCGTCGGCGCGTTTTTAAGAGAAGCGCGGAAATCGTTCCAAACCTTAAATTCAGGCGTTTGCGGAACATTGTTGATCGGCGCGCAGTTTGCCCCCGGTGCGGGATGAGCCGGATCGGTTGCCTGAACATTCGAAGGTTGCTCTATGCGCGTCGCGCCTACATTTGTGAAGGCAATCCCTAAGGCCGCTGCCGTTGCTATAAAACTCTTATGCCAATCCTGACGCGATTTTTTCATAAAAACATTTCCTTTTTTGTGCGTTATGGAGACTGGGATCGTTTGGAAGCAGGCGAGTACTGTTCCACTGACGAAAGCGAATTTCAAGCAATAGTTTCTTGATTAAAATGGGCAATACGTAATAACGCACTCTGCATTTCGCGTTGCACAAAGAATATCAGATCACATAGAGATCGACATATTCCTGCACCGGCATCGCTTCAAGCGCATCCTGATTCAACGAGACATCGAGAATGCGTTTTTGCTGCGGAGCCGGGAAGCGGCGCGCCAGATTGGTTTTGAATTTGGCTTCGAGCAGCGGAATGCCGTCGGCACGACGGCGCGCGTGGCCGATGGGATATTCCACCACGACTTCATCGATCTTACTGCCGTCCTTGAAGGTAACGGTCAGCGCATTGGCGATAGAGCGTTTCTGCGGATCGTGATAATCGGCGGTGAAAGCGGGGTCTTCCGCGCATATGATCAAATCGCGCAAAACATCGATGCGCGGATCGGCTGCAATCGCGTCTTCGTAATCCGCAGCGGTCAGGCGACCGAAAATCAGCGGCACAGCCACCATATATTGAATGCAATGATCGCGGTCTGCCGGATTGTTCAGGGGGCCTTTTTTGTCGATGATACGGATACAGGCTTCATGCGTGCGGATCGTAAGTTTGGCGATATCCGCCGCCGATTTGCCGAGCGTTTTCATTTTCTCATGCAAAGTCATCGCCGCTTCAACGGCGGTTTGCGAATGGAACTCCGCCGGGAACGAAATCTTGAACAAGATATTTTCCATGACGTAGGAGCCGTAAGGCCTCTGAAACTTAAATTTATGGCCCTTGAACAGCACATCGTAAAAACCCCAGACCTTTGCCGACAAAGCCGACGGGTAACCCATCTCTCCGGCCTTTGCCATTAAAGCCAGCCGCACGGCGCGCGATGTCGCATCGCCCGCAGCCCATGATTTACGCGAGCCCGTATTCGGCGAATGGCGATAGGTGCGCAATGATTGTCCATCGACCCACGCCAAAGACACGGCGTTCAAACTCTCGTCGCGCGACAGGCCCAGCATTTCGGCGACCACTGCTGTCGATGCGACTTTGACCAGCACCACATGATCCAACCCGACTTTGTTGAACGAGTTTTCCAGCGCGATGCAGCCTTGAATTTCGTGCGCCTTAATCATCGCGGTTAGAACCGCTTTCATCGTCAAGGGTTTTTTGCCCGCGGCGACTGCGTTACGCGACAGCCAATCTGCGACCGCCAGAATGCCGCCCAGATTATCCGAAGGATGACCCCATTCCGCCGCCAGCCACGTGTCGTTGAAATCCAGCCAGCGGATCATCGCGCCGATATTGAAGGCAGCTTGTACGGGGTCAAGCTGAAACGCGGTGCCGGGAACTTTTGCGCCGTTGGGAACGACGGTGCCCGCCACAATCGGCCCCAGCAATTTTGTGCAAGCGGGATATTCCAACGCCTCGAGCCCGCAGCCCAGCGTGTCGATCAAACAATTGCGCGCCGTGGTATAGGCGGTGCTGGAACTGACCGTGTAATTTCTGACATAATCGACGATATCGACCATTTCCTGATCGAACGCGGCGCGAACGTTCGAGATATGTGCTGACATATTACTTCCTGTCTTTAAGGGGAGCGAACTCTTGATCCTCGGGGCCGGTATAATTGGCCGAAGGGCGAATGATCTTGTTATCGATGCGTTGCTCGACGATATGTGCGGCCCAGCCCGATGTGCGCGAGATCACGAATAACGGCGTAAACATCGTCATAGGCACGCCCATCATGTGATAGGAAACGGCAGAGAACCAATCGAGGTTCGGAAACATCTTCTTAACGTCCCACATCACGGTTTCCAAACGCTCGGCGATATCGAACATTCCCGTCGATCCGGCTTCGACCGACAGGCTGCGCGCGACATTCTTGATGACCTTATTACGCGGATCGGAAACCGTATAAACCGGATGCCCGAAGCCGATCACAACTTCCTTATTGGCGACGCGCTTTCTGATGTCGGCTTCCGCTTCGTCCGGATTGGCGTAACGTTTCTGGATCGCAAAAGCCGCTTCATTCGCGCCGCCGTGTTTTGGCCCGCGCAATGCACCGATAGCACCTGTGACGGCTGAATAAATATCGGAACCCGTTCCGGCAATGACGCGCGCGGTAAAGGTGGACGCATTGAATTCATGTTCGGCATAAAGGATCAACGATGTATGCATCGCGCGTTCCCACGAATCTGAAGGCTTCTTTCCGTGCAGCAAATGCAGGAAATGGCCGCCGATGGAATCGTCATCGGTTTCAACATCGATCCGTTTGCCGCTCGCGCTGTAATGATACCAATAAAGCAGCATCGATCCCAAAGACGCCATTAACCGGTCGGCAATATCGCGCGCGCCCGTAATATTATGATCTTCGGCCTCCGGCAAAGCGCAGCCCAAAACCGAAACGCCCGTACGCATCACATCCATCGGGTGCGACGAGGCTGGCAAAGCTTCCAATGCCGCTTTAACGGCATGCGGCAAGCCGCGCAGAGATTTCAGCTTGGCTTTATATTTCAGAAGTTCCGCCGCATTCGGCAATTTTTCGTGAACGAGCAGATAGGCGATTTCTTCAAACTCGCAAGTCTCCGCGACATCGAGAATGTCATAACCCCGGTAATGCAAATCATTCCCAGTCTTGCCGACGGAACACAAAGCCGTATTTCCGGCGACAACGCCGGACAGGGCAACGGATTTCTTCGGTTTGAATTCGGGCATAACGCCTGCGGTATTTTGTTCGCTCATCTTTGGATTCCAAAAGGGGGGGGCACTTATCAGTGGTTCGACGTTCTCTTCTGCGCCGCAAATAAGGCGTCGAGCTTGCTCTCATACTCATAATAATTGATTCGGTCGTACAATTCTTTGCGGGTTTGCATCGTGTCGACCACGTTTTCCTGCGTGCCGTCGCGGCGAATGGCGGTATAGACGTTTTCAGCGGCCTTGTTCGCCGCGCGGAAGGCCGACAGCGGATAAAGCGCCATTCTGACTCCGGCAGCTTTTAATTCATCCAGCGTGAAGAGCGGCGTCTCGCCGAATTCTGTCAGGTTGGCGAGCACCGGAACTTTTACCGTGTCGGCGAATTTCTTGTACATGCCACATTCGGTCATCGCTTCGGCGAAAATCATGTCGGCCCCGGCTTCGACGCAGGCAACGGCGCGTTCCAAAGCTTTGTCCAAACCTTCGACCGACAAGGCATCGGTGCGCGCCATAATCACGAAATCTTTATCGGTGCGCGCATCGACGGCAGCTTTGACGCGGTCGGCCATTTCCTGTTTGCTGACGATTTCCTTGTTCGGGCGATGTCCGCAACGTTTCGCGCCGACCTGATCTTCGATATGTATCGCAGCCGCGCCGAATTTGATCATCGATTTGACGGTGCGCGCGATATTGAACGCGCTCGCGCCGAATCCGGTATCGACATCGACCAGCAGGGGAACGTCGCAGACATCGGTAATGCGGCGCACATCGGTCAGCACATCGTCGAGTCCGGTAATGCCAAGATCGGGTATGCCCAAAGAACCGGCAGCCACGCCGCCGCCCGACAAATAAATCGCCTTAAAGCCCGCGCGTTTGGCCAGCAGGGCATGATTGGCATTGAGCGTGCCGACGATTTGCAACGGGTTTTCTTCTTGCAATGCCCGACGGAAGGCTGCGCCTGCGGAATGATGGGTCATGTTATCTCGCGTGATAAGTTTCCGCTGACGTTAACGGTCACGTTCGATAATTGCAACCCAACTATTTTACCGCGCCGCTGCGACAGCAGGGTGCTTATAATCGGAAGTTGCAACTTCCAATGCCTGTGACAGATCACCCATAATATCGTCCGGATGTTCGATGCCAACGGACAGGCGCACAAAACCGGGGGTTACACCGGCTTGAATTTGCTCTTCTGGCGTCAACTGGCCGTGCGTGGTCGAGGCCGGGTGAATAGCCAGCGAACGCGTGTCTCCTATATTCGCCGCATGATAAACCAATTGCAGGGAGTTGATGAAAGCCTTCCCGGCATCGATGCCGCCGTTTAACTCAACCCCAACCATACCGCCAAAGCCGCCCTTCAAATATTTGTCGGCACGTTCTTTCGCCATTCCCGTGGCCAGAGAAGGATGAATGACCTTTTTCACGGCGGGATGCTTTTGCAAACGGGCTGCTATGCTCGTCGCATTATCGCAATGCGCTTTCATGCGCAGGGTCAATGTTTCGATACCCTGCAAGGTAAGGAACGAGTTGAAGGGCGACAGGCAAGACCCGACATCGCGCAGCAATGTCGTGCGCGCTTTGACGATATAGGCGACGGGGCCCATCGGCTTGGTTTCTTTGACCCACACGGCGCCGTGATAGGAAGGATCGGGCGTGTTAAGAGCGGGTTGACGTTCGGGGAAAGCCGCCCAATCGAAATTGCCGCCGTCGATAACCATGCCGCCGATGCTGTTGCCGTGACCGTTGACCCATTTGGTCAGCGAATAAACGACAACCGCCGCGCCGTGATCGAGAGGACGGCAGATAATAGGCGCCGATGTATTGTCGATAATCAGCGGAATACCCAAGGGGCGACCGATGGCGGCCACTTCGGCGATTGGGAAGACGTTCAGTTTCGGATTAGGCAGCGTTTCGGCGTAATAGGCGCGTGTGCGGCTATCCGTGGCGCGGCGGAAATTTTCGGGATCGGTGGAATCGACGAAACGAACCTCGATGCCTTGATCGCGGAATACGTTCTTGAGCAAATTATGAATGCCGCCGTAAAGATCGGTCGCGCTGACGATGTTGTCTCCGGCGCGGGCAAGGTTTTGCAAGGCAAAGGCCGAAGCTGCTTGTCCCGATGACACCGCAAGCGCAGCCACGCCGCCCTCCAATGCCGCCATTCGTTTTTCCAGAACGTCGGTCGTGGGATTTGTAAGGCGGGTGTAGATGTTGCCGATTTCTTTCAGTCCAAAAAGATTGGCGGCGTGATCCGTATTTTTAAATTGATAAGCCGCTGTGGCATAAATCGGCACAGCTACGGAACCGGTGGCGGGGTCGCTGCGATATCCGGCGTGGAGAGCCAGGGTCGCGGAATTTTTGGATGCCGTCACGGGTTTTCCTCTTCATAAGACGATGAAAATTTATGGCTTCAGATATATCAGCGTGGGATAGACCTGTAAATGTAGAATCCCGTTTTCACAGACTTGCGTCTTGCGCAAACCAAAGAAGCAAGTAAGATCGCCCTCATGACTGGCAAAGAAAACATCTATAATCGCGACCTCGACAAGAACGCGGCGAACTACCTGCCTTTGACTCCGCTTGGTTTTCTCGAGCGCAGCGCCGATGTTTATCCCGAACGAATTGCCGTTATATACGGGGATATTCGCTACACCTGGCGCGAAACCTATGTGCGCTGCCGCAAACTGGCGAGTGCACTGCACAA
Organism: Alphaproteobacteria bacterium; assembly: GCA_049697595.1. Classification (GTDB taxonomy): domain Bacteria; phylum Pseudomonadota; class Alphaproteobacteria; order UBA9219; family UBA9219; genus CAIXLI01. The sequence continues at coordinate 8,160 of JBAVWC010000042.1, read as the reverse complement.
TCGCGGCATAGGGAAGGGGCAGACCGTGTCGATCATGGCCCCCAACGTTCCCGCGCATTTCGAAGTTTATTTCGGCGTGCCTATGGCGGGTGCCGTTATCAGCGGCCTCAACACACGCCTAGATGCCGCGACGGTCGCCTTTATGCTGAAGCACAGCGAAACCAAATTGCTGATAGCAGACCGCCAGTTCTCGCACATCATCGGCCCGGCGTTGAAGCAAATGGATGAAGCCGACCGCCCCGAAGTGATCGATATAGATGATCCGCTTTTTGAGGGCGGCGAATTGCTCGGCGAAAAAAATTACGAAGCGTTGCTCGCCGAAGGCGACCCGAATTTCGAATGGGCGTGGCCCATGGATGAATGGGATGCCATCAGCCTCAATTACACATCGGGCACGACGGGCGATCCCAAAGGCGTCGTCTATCATCATCGCGGCGCATATCTAAACGGCCTCGGCAATACGCTCGCTTTCAATTCAATGCCCGCGCATGCGGTTTATCTGTGGACGCTGCCGATGTTTCATGCGAGCGGCTGGTGTTTCCCGTGGACTGTGACCGCGCTTGCGGGCACGCATGTCTGTTTGCGCAAACTCGATGCGGGCGATGTGTTCGCATCAATCGAAAAATACGGCGTCACCCATTTTACCGCCGCGCCCATCGTCCTTAACATGATGATCAACGCGCCCGAAAAAGTGAAACGCAAATTCGGACGCATCATTCAGGTGATGACGGCGGGTTCGGCCCCGCCCGCCGCCGTTCTGGAGGCGATGGAGCGCATGGAATTCAACGTCACGCATGTTTATGGCGCAACTGAAGTGTTCGGCCCTAACATGTCCTGCGCGTGGCGTCCGGAATGGAATGAACTGCCTATAGAAGAGCAAGCCGTCCTTAAAGCCCGCCAAGGCGTGCGTTATCAAGTGCTGGAACATATGCAAGTCGCAGACGCCGAAACGATGGAAGAACTTCCGCGCGACGGAAAATCCATCGGCGAAGTTTTGATGCGCGGCAATGTGGTGATGAAGGGCTATCTTAAAAATCCAAAAACGACAGCCGCGACATTCCGTGGCGGCTGGTATCACACCGGCGACCTCGCCGTGCGTCATCCCGACGGCTATATCGAAGTCAAAGATCGCCTGAAGGATATCATCATCTCCGGCGGCGAAAATATCTCAACTCTCGAAGTCGAAAGCGTCATCTATCACCACCCCGCAGTTTTAGAAGCCGCCGTTGTCGCCAAAGCTCACGATCATTGGGGCGAAGTCCCCTGCGCCTTCATCGAATTGAAAATCGGCGCGGCCCCGGTGACCGAGGCCGAGATCATCGCCTATTGCCGCGAAAAACTCGCTCACTATAAATGCCCCAAACATATCGTTTTCGGTCCGCTCGATAAAACGCCGACCGGAAAAATTCAAAAATATCTTTTGCGTGAAAGAGCCAAAACCGTATGACCGATCCCATTGTAATAGTCTCCGCGGCCCGCACTCCTATCGGCGGTTTGCTCGGCGACTTTAAAGACATGACATCCACGCAACTCGGTGCCGCCGCGATCCGCGCCGCGCTTCTGCGCGCGAAACTGTCGCCGGAATTTATCGACGAAGTCCTTATGGGCTGCGTGCTTCCGGCGGGGCTGGGGCAGGCACCCGCGCGTCAGGCTTCATTCGGCGGCGGTTTACCTGAATCCACCCCTTGCACGACAGTCAATAAAATGTGCGGCTCCGGGCTCAAGGCGGTGATGCTAGCGCATGACGCTATTGTGGCAGATTCCGTTCGCATCGCGCTCGCGGGCGGTATGGAAAGCATGACCAACGCGCCGCATCTTTTACTGAAATCCCGCGCCGGACATCGCTTGGGCAACGTCAAAATGGCCGACCACATGTCGCTCGACGGCCTTGAAGACGCCTATGATAAAGGCAAACTAATGGGCGTATTCGCCGAAGCCTGCGCGCGCGATTATCAATTCACTCGCGCCGCGCAAGACCAATTCGCGACCGCCTCGCTCGACCGCGCCAAGAAAGCCGGGAGTGACGGCACCTTTGCCGCCGAAATCACGCCCATTACCGTCAAAGCCAAAACCGGTGACATCGAAATCGCCAAAGACGAATTGCCGCAAAAAGCAGACCCCACAAAAATCCCCACTCTCAAACCCGCCTTTGCGCCGGACGGCACCGTCACCGCCGCCAACTCCAGCTCCATATCCGATGGAGCCGCAGCCCTCATCCTTATGCGCGCATCCGAAGCCGAAAAACGTGGCATCACGCCGCTTGCCCGCATAGTAGCCCACGCCAGCCACGCGCAAGCCCCGGCATTGTTTACGACAGCGCCCGTCGGTGCCTTGCGCAAACTTTCCGAAAAATGCGGCTGGGCTTTGAAGAATGTCGATTTGTTCGAAGTCAACGAAGCCTTCGCCGTCGTCACAATGGCGGCGATGCATGATCTCGACATTCCCCACGATAAAATGAATGTGCACGGCGGCGCATGCGCGCTCGGCCACCCCATCGGCGCATCCGGCGCGCGCATTCTTGTCACGTTGCTGAATGCTCTGGACAAATACAGCCTGAAACGCGGTATGGCTTCTCTGTGCATCGGCGGGGGCGAGGCCGTCGCCGTTGCGGTAGAAAAATTATGATGCTCACCGACACCCAGCGCATGATCCAAAGCACCGCGCGCGATTTTGCCCGCAAGCGTCTTATCCCCGGTGCCGCAAAACGCGACGAAGAAGCACTTTTCCCCACGGAAGAAATCGCCGAAATGGGTCAGCTCGGCCTTATGGGTATGCTGATTCCCGAAATATGGGGCGGGGTAGAAGCCGATTATGTTTCTATGGCTTTGGCGATTGAAGAAATCGCTGCGGGCGACGGCGCGATCTCCACGATCATGAGCGTGCAGAATTCGCTGGTAACGGCGGGCATCTTGCGCTTCGGCAATGACGATCAAAAAGAACGTTTCCTGAAACCGCTGGCAGGCGGCAAAATGCTGGGCGCATTCGCGCTCTCCGAACCGCAAGCTGGTTCCGACGCCGCCGCGCTCCTCTGCACGGCGAAACTCGAGGGCGATGATTATCTCATCAACGGCACCAAGCAATTCATCACATCGGGCAAGCATGCCGATGTGACTCTGGTCTTTGCCGTGACCGACCGCGCCAAGGGCAAAAAAGGCGTCTCCGCCTTCATCGTTCCTACGAACAGCAAGGGCTACAACGTCGCCAAGCTGGAAGACAAAATGGGACAAAAATCGTCGGACACCGCGCAACTGGTTTTTCACGATTTGCGCGTCCCGTCTGCCAATCGCCTTGGCGAGGAGGGCGAAGGTTACAAAATCGCACTCGCCAATCTCGAAGGAGGTCGCATCGGCATCGCCGCGCAATCTATCGGCATGGCTCGCGCCGCGCTCGACATCGCGCTGCCTTATGCCAAAGACCGTCAGGCTTTCGGCAAACCCATTCTTCATCATCAAGCTGTGGCATTTCGTTTGGCGGATATGGCGACCGAAATCGAAGCTGCGCGCTCTCTTTTGCATCATGCCGCGCAATTGCGTGACGCCAATCTTCCTTGCCTCAAGGAAGCCTGTATGGCCAAATTATTCGCGTCGGAAATGGCCGAGCGTGTTTGTTCCGCCGCTATCCAGACGCTCGGCGGTTATGGATATCTGCGCGATTTTCCGCTCGAACGCATAGCGCGCGATGTGCGCGTATGCCAGATTTACGAAGGCACCAGCGATGTGCAACGCATCGTCATAAGCCGTGAGTTGGGAGGATAGATGGAATTTAAAAATATCCCTGCGCTTGTCACAGGCGGCGGCTCCGGCCTCGGTGCCGCAACGGCGCGCATGCTGGCACAATCCGGCGCGAAAGTGACGCTGCTTGACCGTAACCGCGCGGCAATGGAATCCGTTGCTAAAGAAATCGGCGCGCTTGCTCTCGAATGCGATGTCACGAACGAAGCAAGCGTCAAAGCCGCGCTCGCCACAGCAGGACAGGCACACGGCGTTGCGCGCATCCTCATCAATTGCGCGGGTATTCTCGGAGCGGGCCGCATTCTTGGCCGCGAAGGGCCGATGCCGCTGGATTTCTTTGCTCAGGTTCTGACCGTCAATGTCGTTGGTACTTTCAACCTTATGCGCCTCGCCGCCGATGCGATGTCGAAAGAACCTGAACTGGGTGAGGCGAAGGAACGCGGCATCATCATCAACACCGCATCAATCGCCGCCTATGAAGGCCAGATTGGCCAAGCAGCCTATGCCGCATCCAAAGGCGCTGTCGTCAGCCTGACATTGCCCGCAGCGCGCGAATTGGCCAAATTCGGCATTCGCGTCAATGCAATCGCCCCCGGGCCTGTCGATACGCCTATGGTTGCTGGCATGCCTGCGGATGTGCGCGCGAGCCTCGAAGCCGGAATTCCCTTTCCCTCCCGCCTGATCCGGCCTCAGGAATTCGCGGCTCTTGCCCGGCACTTGATTGAAAATGTAGCGATCAACGGAGAGGTCGTTCGGCTAGATGGTGCTCTACGTATGGCGCCCAAATAATTCTTGAAAAAAAAGGCTGTTCCCCGTCAGTATGATAATACGCAGTCGATAATACCTGCCTGCTTAAGTGGGGCCGCAACGGTTTGCAGGTAGTGCATCGGCTGCAGACTGGAGGCGCGCGTGGATCACGACAGCGAGCACACAATTCTTATTGCCGACGACGATGTTCTCTTCCGCAGAATTGGAAGAGAAGTGCTTGAAGAAGTGGCTATCGTCATCGAAGCGAAAAACGGTCAGAACGCGGTGGACATGTATAAAGAATATAGTCCGGCGCTGACCTTTCTCGACATCCACATGCCGGTCAAGGACGGAAAAGAAGCCCTGCGCGAGATTCTTGAAATCAATCCCAAGGCCTATGTCATTATGTTCAGCGCCGATGCTGTGAAAGACAATGTGCTGCAGACGAGCCACGCCGGCGCAAAGGGCTTCCTCGCGAAACCATTTTCCAAAGATATGCTGCTCAGCCGCGCGCTTGCTTGCCCGGCCCTTAAATTTCGGGACCAGACGCGGAAGTCGTCCTAAGCAGGGGCCGTGTCTCTACCCGCCATCTTTTTCTATAAAACGCGGTCTAATGCCTTGTTTTTGGGCCGTTTTTTCATATTTCCGGCCTGCCGGAGATTGAAAGGGGCTCATTAACTTTTTTGAAAGCTTAGACCTTATATACTCAACTCAAATTATCAGTTGTTTTCGGTCAATCTACGCATGCTCAATCGCATAACAATCACCGATTTTGTGATTTTCACCACCCTCACCGTCAATTTCACCGACGGGCTTACAGCCCTGACCGGTGAAACGGGTGCCGGTAAATCGATCCTGCTGGATGCGATGGGATTGATCCTGGGCGATCCTCCCGACCGCGAAGCTATTCGGCAAGGGGCCGAGCAGTGCGTTATCGAAGCCTTTTTCACGCCGCCCAAGAACCACCCGATATGGGGCGTTCTGGCCAAGCATGAAGGGCTGTCAATGCCCCCCGGCGAGCTGAAGATCAAACGCACGATCGGGCAAACCGACAAAGACGAAATTACGATCAATGATGTGACGGTCGATCTGCCTTTCATCAAAGCGCTTGGAATGTATCTGATCGAAATTCACGGCCAAGGCGCCAACCAGAGTTTTCTGGCGCCCGAAAACCAGATGCTGCTGCTTGATTTGTACGGCGCATACCCCCCGCATATTCTAACCAACGTCGCCGACGCCTATGAGGCTATCCAGCAAATCGCGAAAGATCTGGCGGAAGAACGTACCTTCTTTACCGTAGCGGGCCGTGAGAAGACCGCGCTCGAACGCATCGTGACCGCGTGCGATAAAATCGGCATGAAAAAAGGTTTTTATCAGGAATTAAAAGTCGATCTCGCGAATTTGGTGACAATCCGTGAAATTCGCGATTTGTTTCAATCAATCAATGCGCAGCTGATCGCGCAAACAGGCGTGGAACTGACCCTGGCGCGTATCCGCCGCATGCTGGACTCCCAAAAAGACGAAGCTCTCACCAAAATGAAAGAGAGCATCAGGATAGCGCTGGAACAATCGCGCGAGGCCATCCATCAAATGGAGGAATTGGCGCCGAAATACATCAACGTCGATACCACTGGCATCACGGGGATGGAGAAGAAGATCGAAACCATTGTGGCGCTCGCCGCTCAACGCAAGGTAACGCCCGAAGAATTCTCCGATACCGATTACGATTTTATCGTCGCGCGCCTCGCCCGTATCCGTGCCGCACCGGCGAAAATCAAGGAATTCGATCTTAAACTCATCAAGGCCAACGAGGTCTATCGCCAGCACGCCACGATTCTTTCAGACGAAAGAAAGATTGCGGCCAAGAAGCTGAGCGACGAAATCACTTCGGAAATGGCGCCGCTGAAAATGCCAAACGCGCAAGCGCAGGTCGAGGTCACTGTCAATCCGAACGAACGAACCCCGCGCGGCTTCAACACCGTTATTTTCACAGCCCGCATGAATCCAGGCGCCTTGTTCAGCCCGATCGCGAAAACGGCATCAGGCGGCGAATTGGCGCGCGTCATTCTTGCACTTAAAATGATCCTGCAACAGGTTCAGGTCGTGTCGACTTTGATCTTCGACGAAATCGACGTCGGCATCGGCGGCTCGGCCGCAGCTGCGGTCGGTGGACGAATCGCGCGCCTGGCGGAAACGACACAGATTCTGGTCGTTACGCACAGCCCGCAAGTCGCCTCGCGCGGCACGCAACACTTGCATGCCAGCAAGAAGACGGACGGCCTGACGACGCAAACGGTCGTGTCGATCCTGTCACAACAAGAACGCATAGACGAACTATCGCGCATGCTGGCTGGCGAAGAAATTACCGGCGAAGCCGTCAGCGCCGCGAAAACATTGATCGAAGAAGCGCGCGTCTCGGCCGAAACGCGCAAGAACCGGAATTCCGCTTCCGCCTGAGATATACACAAAGGGCTTTTCTAATTCCTCTAAGCCGGATATATCTAATTCTTCAGGTTAGGCGCAATTTTCTTTTCACGATCAATAAAATTCATGACTAAACAAGAACTCTACGAAGCTGGAAAAAGGATCCTGTCCTTTACCCAATGGCGCGATCGGCTTTTCTTTTGGTGCGGCGCAATTGTCATAGGCGCGATCGCAGCCGGTTTTGCCTCTGTTGCCGACGATGCTCAGAAGGTTTTCGCGCGCATCGTATCGTTCAACCAATATATCCCCCTCATCTTTTGCCCTGTGATCCTTGGCCTTACCGGATGGCTGACTTTTACCCTCGCTCCCAGCTCTTCCGGCAGCGGCATTCCCCAAGCCATTGCCGCCCACGCTTCGCAAAACGACGAAGAACGGCGTTATCTTCTGGGGCCGAAAATCATTCTCAGCAAAATCGTTTTCACCGCGCTTGGTCTTTTGGGCGGCGCGTCGATGGGGCGCGAAGGGCCAACCGTACAGATCGGCGCGGCAATCCTTTATCTCGGCGCATCCTTCACCAAGATGAGCGCCGAAATGTCGCGCAGCGTTATTCTGGCAGGAGCCGCTGCCGGAGTCGCCGCCGCTTTTAATACGCCTTTGGCGGGCATCGTATTTGCAATCGAAGAAATGGCGCGAGCCTTTGAACACCGTTACAGCGGGGTGGTCCTGACCGCGATCGTTCTCGCTGGTGCTTCGTCGCTTTCCCTGCTCGGAAATTACAGTTATTTCGGCGTGGCAGACGGCGATTATTCGCTCGACCGTGATTGGCTGGTTATCGGCGTTGTCGGAGTCGTTGGCGGAATTCTGGGAGGATTGTTTGCCGTATTGTTGAGCAAAGGCACCGTGTGGCTTAAAAATAGAAATAAAAAAGAGCATTCCTTCCGCCCCGCGATTTTTGCCGCTTTCTGCGGGCTCGTCGTCGCGATTTTGGGGCTTCTCACGCACGGCGAAACCTATGGCAGCGGTTATGCTCAGGCGCAATCTTTCCTTCACGATGGCACAGCAGGTTCTTGGGGATACACGATAGCCAAACTTGTCGCTACGATCGCTTCAGGCTTTACCGGCATTCCCGGCGGTATTTTTTCACCTAGCCTTTCGGTAGGTGCCGGGCTCGGCGCATCTATGGCGCCCTGGTTTCCTTCCACGCCGGTCGCGGGCGTCGTTCTGCTGGGCATGACGGACTATTTCGCCGGTGTAACGC
>JBAVWC010000041.1:0-2596 GCA_049697595.1 Alphaproteobacteria bacterium | reverse complement strand
GAGTGCTAAGTCCAGATGCTACCTGGGTATTCCCAACGTACAGACTTCCATTCGATCCAGAAAGGTAAGCATAACTAGGGGTTGCCTTGTATGGGTCATTCAGGCGAGAAATGGACGTTATTCCATTGGCAAGAGCGGGCGTAAGCAGGTTCGATCCAAGAGGAAAGCGAGCTACCGTCATTGACTTGCGGTTTTTGCGGACGTTTTGAAGATAGCTCCATCCACCACCGTTCGCCTCGATCTGATCTGGAGACGATACAGTGTTGATTCCACCCGCAATGTCCAGCCTAATTCCGTTTTCCAATTACTACCTCTTATCAGTTCCCTTCCGGCGTTTTTTACTATGCGTGTACTTTCCAGTGCGTCCAGAAGAACCGCTTCCCTTCAATGCCATGCCGTGCTTTCTCTTCGCGGCTATTTTCTTCATATTTTCCGCGAAGATCAGTTGACTCCCCATGTAGAATACGAAGCGATCTTTGCATTGCTCCGCAGATTGGCAGATCGGATAAAGTCAGCCAAAGGTTTTTGTACTTCTATCTCGGCATCTGTCATCGGCTGCATGCCTTCGCTGCCTTTAACTGCTCCTCTTTTACGCGACATCCGCGCTAGTTTCATGCCAGCTTCCGCTCTCGATCGTTTGAGTTTTAGATACGGAAGCACCGCCTCAAAGAAATCAGCCGCTTTCCGACAGTGAAGTGTCCACCGGTGGACAACATTACCACCCTTGGTCCTGTTGGTAGTGTCGTAGTGTCCGCCAAAGGTAGACACCATCCACAGAATTGACTCCTCGTCGATCATCGCAATCGAAGCCTTGACGCTGTAAGTTTGTTTCTTCGACTTCTTGGACTGCATTCGGTAGCTGATTCCAACTGATCCCTCTCCGTCGAACAAACCAGCGGCGTAGGCGCACTCAACGTTTGTAGGCACGCTTCCTCCTTGTCGATTTTCGCATGGAACTCCTGTGGCTATTATCGGTCGTTCCGCGCTCCTTGATGGTTGTGCCTCTATGTTTCTTTCTCTCGGCAATTTTTTTCATGTTGCTTGCGAACACGGCACGTTTCTCTTCGACGCCACCTTTCTTCTTTGCAGCGGCGATCTTCTTCGGCGTGGCCTTCCCGAACTTGCCTTCGGTCCCCTTGGCTTCCATTTTTTCAGTTGCGGATTGAATCCACTTTCCCTTTTTTCTTTTCACCATAGTTGTCTCCCTTGATACTGAATCGCGCTGGTTAGCCATTATTTCTTTCTCCTCTCATCCTGAACCGGAGATCCTGTTTTCAGATACTGCTATTTCCCCTGATCCGTTTTCCCTGTACGCTTACGCTTTTGTGTAGACTTTCGCGTCCCTGATGATGTTGCAGTTCCCTTCATTGTTGTGCCACGCTTCTGCTGATCTTTGGCGAACGATTCGTTGGCTTTCCTAACCATCCCTTCGTGCCAAGAAGTATCCGTTTTAGTGGATGAATAAGGTGGAAGTTTGTCGATCGCCTCCATGGTCTTAACTACCGGATTTGCGACATAGGTTTTTACCCAATCGGCAATCGGTTGCGCAGCGCCATATTCTTGAGCCATGCCTATGTCTCCTTACTCTCCCAACGCGGTTGTGCGACTTCTTGCTTCTTCCCTTCCGATCTCAGGTAGCGGGCGAACACACCCATAGTGGCCCATCTTTTATTGCGGTCCGCGCAGAACTGGTAGAACGATTTCAGCATGGGCATGGTAGCCTGAAACGCATCATTCCCTAGCTTAAAGCAACTCAAGTGCTGAGCGTAATCGAGAATCGCCTGCCAGTCGTCTCTCGCGCATTGCACATAGGTTCCCGTAGGGTCAAGCAGCGGCGCATTGCCAACGAGTGTCACCGCAAGACTCGTACCGTTCCCCGGAACAGGAGCGATGAAGTCCATCCCCGCTTCAATCACTGCCGGGAGATTGTTCTGCGATTCCTGCCAGTTCACCGCCAGTGCATCCATATCGGCCAGTGCTGTTACCTTCGATACCTGCCCATTGATTAGAGTCTGGAGAAGCCAATTTGATTGCTTCATCATCTCCAGGCCTTCGGTATAGCGAGTCAAACAATAGGCTGCTCGCTGTTGATCTGTGGATTCCGCTTCCTGCCCCAATACGTCCGCGAGTGCGCCGTACATCGGAAGCCATGCCCAATCGTCGGGAACACCAAGTAGTGAGGCTGTAGGCGGTGCGAATGTAGGCCCTGCATTCAATGCCAGCATGTCGAAATAGCCAGGAGTGTTTGGTGCCAAGTCCACATCGAAAGACAGCGGAGGTTCACTGGCCACTGCCCATGACTGTGGATAGCCAACCGTCTGCAAGTAGCCTGGCTCGAAGGACTGAAAAGACAGCACGTCCTCTCGCGTGAGCAAATATGGTTGGAAGAACTGCACCGTGCCTGCAACAGCCCCAGAGGTAGGCAAACTCAGGCTAACCGTTGCGCCAGAGACTCCCGTCACGAACGTCCCTGTCTGAATCCCTGCTCCAGTGATAACCTGACCGCTCACAATACTTGCCGCCGAAGCTACAGTGACCGTGGACGAGCCGGAGGACGCTGAGCCGGTGGTTGTAGCCATCAGAGCAAAGAAACGGT
>JBAVWC010000040.1:0-33682 GCA_049697595.1 Alphaproteobacteria bacterium | reverse complement strand
GCGCTTTGCAGCGCGGGCTTTTTGTTTTGGTGACGGGTTACGCCGCCGCAGCTTTGCTGGATTCCGCTTTTAAATTCTCCGAAATCTTTTCGAGGAATTCGCGGGTGTTTAGCCATTTTTGGTTTTTGCCGATTAGCAGGGCGAGATCCTTTGTCATGAAACCTTGCTCGACGGTTTGGATGCAGACGCGTTCCAGTTTCTTGGCGAACTCGACGACTTCCGGCGTGTTGTCGATCTTGCCGCGATAGTGGAGGCCCTGCGTCCAGGCAAAGATGCTGGCGATCGGGTTGGTCGAGGTTTCGCGGCCTGCCTGATGTTCGCGGTAATGGGCGGTGACCGTTCCGTGAGCGGCTTCTGTTTCAATCGTCTTGCCGTCGGGCGACAGCAGGACCGATGTCATGAGGCCGAGCGAGCCGAAGCCCTGAGCGACGGAGTCCGATTGAACGTCGCCGTCGTAATTCTTGCACGCCCACAGGAAACCGCCGTCGCCACGGATCGACATAGCGACCATATCGTCGATCAGCTTGTGCGCATAGGAAAGGCCGGCGGCTTCGAACTTTGCCTTGAATTCCTTTTCGTATGTTTCGGCAAAGATGTCTTTGAAGCGGCCGTCATAGGCTTTCAAAATCGTGTTCTTGGTCGAAAGATACATCGGGAATTTGCGGTCGAGCGCATAGTTGAAGCAGGCATGCGCGAAACCGCGAATGGATTCGTCTTCGTTATACATGCCCATCGCCACGCCCGAGGCGGGGAATTTGTGCACTTCATGCGTCGTCGGCGCGCTGCCGTCGGCGGGCTGGAACGTCATCGTCAAAGTGCCGGGGCCGGGAACGCGGAAATCGGTCGCCTTGTACTGGTCGCCGAAAGCGTGGCGGCCAATGACGATTGGCTTGTGCCAATGAGGGACGTAATGCGGCACGTTGCTGATAAGGATCGGCTCGCGGAACACGGTGCCGTTAAGAATATTGCGGATCGTGCCGTTGGGCGATTTCCACATTTTCTTGAGGTTGAATTCCTTGACCCGCGCTTCGTCGGGGGTGATCGTGGCGCATTTGACGCCGACGCCGTATTTTCTGGTGGCTTCCGCCGCTTCGATCGTCACCTTGTCGTCGGTCTGGTCGCGATGTTCCATACCCAGATCAAAATACTTCAACTCGACGTCGAGATAGGGCAGGATCAGCCAGTCCTTGATCATCTTCCAGATGATGCGGGTCATTTCGTCGCCGTCCATCTCAACCAGCGGGTTTTTTACTTTGATTTTGGTCATGGGAAACTCTCGAAAAAGGGGTGAGGATTGGGCTCGAATTCTCGGAAATTTTTGTTAAGATTGGCTTAATGTAGAACTTACGCATCCTATGATCAAGAAAACTTCATCAATCGAGACTCTGACAGATATTGAAGCCGCAGCCGATATGGCTGAATTGGCGCGCCAAATTGCACGCCACGATGTGCAATATCACCAAAAAGACGCGCCGGAGATTTCCGATGCCGAATATGACGCCCTGCGCAACCGTTACCGGGAATTGGCGGACAAATTCCCGCATTTGAAGCCTGAAAACGATCCCGAGTCCCGGGTCGGTGCCCCCGTCGCAGCCGGGTTCAGCAAGGTCGCGCATACTGTTCCGATGTTGTCTTTGGCCAATGCGTTTACCGATGAGGATGTGACAGATTTTGTCACCCGCATCCGGCGTTTTTTGAATTTGCCGGAAAATGAAAATTTGGAATTTATGGCCGAGCCGAAAATCGACGGTTTGTCCTGTTCTTTGCGCTATGAAAAAGGCGCGTTGCAAGTTGCCGCCACGCGTGGCGACGGCATGACGGGCGAAAATATCACGGCGAATATATTGACGATTGCCGATGTGCCGAAGCATTTGCACAAACCATTTCCCGACATCGTCGAAATTCGCGGCGAGATTTATATGAACCGCGATGATTTTCTGGCCTTGAACGAACAGCGCGAGAAAGACGGGGAGACCTTGTTCGCCAATCCGCGCAATGCGGCGGCGGGGAGCGTGCGGCAATTGGATTCTTCCATTTCGGCCTCGCGGCCTTTGCGGTTTTTTGCTTATGCGTTGGGCGATGTCAAAGACAGTTTGCCGGAAACTCAACAAGAATTGCGTAAGCAAATCGCGCATTGGGGGTTTAAGCTTAACGAACCTTCGTGTTTTTGCCACAATGAGAACGAGCTGGTGGAATATTATCGCGGCATTGAAACCAAACGGCACACGCTGCCCTTCGACATCGACGGCGTGGTTTATAAGCTGAACCGTTTCGACTGGCAGGAACGGCTGGGTTTCGTTAGTCGTTCTCCGCGTTGGGCAATCGCGCATAAATTTGCGGCAGAACAAACCGAGACGCGGTTGAATCAGATTATCATTCAGGTCGGGCGCACGGGGGCTTTGACTCCGGTGGCTGAGTTGGAGCCAGTAACAGTCGGCGGGGTCGTCGTCAGCCGCGCGACACTGCATAACGAAGACGAGATCGAGCGCAAGGATATTCGGGCGGGAGATGTCGTGCGCATTCAACGCGCAGGCGATGTTATTCCGCAAGTCGTCGGCGTCGATTTGAAGCAGCGCCCGAAAAACGCGAAGAAATTTATTGTTCCGACGCATTGCCCCGAATGCGGGTCTTTGGCTGTGCGTGAAGAAGGTATGGCGGTGCGTCGCTGCACCGGCGGGCTGATTTGTCCGGCGCAGGCGGTCGAGCGGTTGCGCCATTTTACCAGCCGCACCGCTTTTAATATCGAAGGTTTGGGCGAACAGCGGGTGCGCGAGTTGTGGCAGGATAAAATTATTCATTCTCCCGCCGATATTTTTCGGTTGAAGGACAAGAAAGCCGAACTGGAAAAACGCGAAGGCTGGGGTGAGAAATCGGTTGAGAAATTATTGGATGCAATCGAGGCGCGGCGAACGATTCCGTTTGATCGATTTATCTATGCGCTCGGTATCCGGCAAGTGGGCGAGGCAACGGCGAAATTGCTGGCGCGGCATTACAGCGGCTTGGGCAACTGGACGAATGCGATGCGGGCTGCCGGCGACAAAACTTCTGAGGCGTGGAGTCATTTGACTGCTATCGATCAGATCGGGCCGCTTATCGCGCAGGACATTGTTGATTTCTTTGAGGAGCCGCATAATCTGCACGTTATCGCCGATTTGCTGAGCGCGGGGTTGAAGGTCGAGCCTTATGAAAAGCCGTCGAGTATGGGTTCTTCCGTTCTGGAAGGAAAAACGATAGTCTTTACAGGAACTTTGCTGACGATGAGCCGCGCCGAGGCGAAGGCCAAAGCGGAAAGTCTTGGCGCGAAAGTTGCCGGTTCTGTTTCAGTCAAGACCGATTATGTCGTGATCGGCGAGGATGCGGGCAGCAAGGCCGACAAAGCGCGGGCGCTGGGGATAACTGTTCTGGATGAGGCTGGCTGGAAGAATTTGTTGGTTGAATAGAGGGTGGACGTAGGCTCGCGGGGCTGGTAATCCACATGGGACGAATATAAGGAGTATCGCTTTGGTTCTAGGCGGCGAAATACATCAGGCTGGCAATTGGTCGCGGCAGGCGCTGGAGCGTTTGGCGCAGGATGATCTATTGCCGACTCCGGCGAACTATGCCGTCTATTATCATTATTATGCCGGGAATTTGTCGGCGCTGAATGCCGCTTATGATGTAATCGCCGCGCGCGGGAAAATCACCCCGCGGGAATGCACCGATCTTTATGATAAATATATTGTCGCCGATACCGAGATGTTGTTTTTGAAAAAAGCCAACAGCGTCGTCGACGGCGAACTTAAGAAGATGATGGAGCTTCTGAGCGCATCGGCGCAAGGTACGAACCAGTTCGGTGAAAACCTCGACGCCTTCTCCGGCCAGGTGACCAGCGCGGCTTCGATCGAGGCGTTGCGCGATGCGGTCGAAAAAATCACCGAAGAAACACGCGCTATCGCCGCGCAGAACCACAAATTGCAGGATGAGCTGGAGGCGACCAGCCACCAGTTGAGCGAAGTACGCAGCGATTTCGAGCGCGTACACAAGGAATCGCAAATCGATCCTTTGACCGAAGTCGGTAATAGAAAATTCTTCGGACAGGAAATGGACCGCGTTATTACAGAAGCGCGCGAACAAAAAAGCGTTTTGTCGTTGGTAATGGTCGATATCGATCACTTCAAGAAATTCAACGATACGCACGGGCATTTGATCGGCGATCAGGTGCTGCGGCTTGTGGCGCGCACATTGATCGAAAATCTTAAGGGGCGCGATATTATCGCGCGTTACGGCGGCGAAGAATTCGTTATCCTGTTGCCGCAAACACGGTTGCAGGATGCCGAGCGTGTCGCCAACCAATTGCGCGCGAGCCTCGCCACCAAACAAATCCGCAAACGCAATTCGCAGGAAATTTTGGGCGCGATCACTATTTCTTTGGGTGCGGCTGAGTTTTTGCCGGAAGAAGATAGCGAAACGCTCATCTCTCGCGCCGACGCCGCTTTGTATAAGGCCAAACAGACGGGGCGGAATAAGGTTGTGTGCGCGGATGTTGGAAATAGCGGAACATAGTTTCAGTAGGAACGAACATGTTCCCCTCCCCGCAAGGGGGAGGGAATCTGCCGCTCTCGCTTAATCACCATCTCTATAAAGATCAGGAAAATAATTTATCACATGACCAATTCCGCCGTATCCCTCGCCGATTCCGAACCCGCTTATTATCGGGCCTTGAATCCTGCGCAACGGGCGGCGGTTGAGGCGTTGGATGGACCGGTTCTAGTTCTGGCTGGCGCAGGCACAGGAAAAACGCGGGTTTTGACGACGCGGCTGGTGCATTTGCTGACGACGGGCAAGGCGATGCCGGGGCAGATTCTGGCGGTGACTTTTACGAACAAGGCTGCCGGGGAAATTCGCGGGCGCGTCGGCGAGATGCTGGGGCGGTCGGTCGAGGGGTGGTTCCTTGGAACTTTTCATGCGCTGGCGGCGCGGCTGTTGCGGCCTCATGCGGAATTGGTCGGGCTGAAACCCAGTTTCACGATTTTGGATGACGACGATCAAACGCGGCTTATTAAGCAATTGCTCGAAGTCGAAAATGTCGATGATAAAAAATCGCCGCCTCGTGCGGTGCTGGCGGTTATCAGCCGGTGGAAAGATCGCGGATTGTTGCCGCATGATGTGGCGAGCGACAAGGGACAATTGGCAGACGGCAAAGTGCCGAAAATATACGCGGCCTATCAGCAAAGATTGCTGGAACTTAACGCCTGCGATTTCGGCGATTTGCTTTTGCATCATTTAACAATTCTGCGGAGCCACCCCGATATTCTCGCCGAGATGCATAATCGTTTCCGCTATATTCTGGTGGACGAGTATCAAGATACCAATACGGTGCAATATTTGTGGCTGCGATTGCTGGCGCAGGCGCATAAAAATATTTGCTGCGTGGGAGACGAGGATCAATCCATTTACGGCTGGCGCGGCGCGGAAGTCGGTAACATTCTGCGCTTTGAAGAAGATTTCCCCGGCGCGACCGTTGTGCGGCTGGAACAGAATTATCGTTCGACCGGGCATATTCTGGGCGCGGCGTCGCATGTGATCGCCAATAATCAAATGCGTTTGGGCAAGAGCCTGTGGACTTCGGCGGAAATGGGTGATCCTGTGCGCGTGCAAAGCCTGTGGGACGGCGAGGAGGAAGCGCGCTGGGTAGCGGATGAGATCGAAAGCCAACAACGCGCGGGCATTTCGTTGAACCAGATTGCAGTTATGGTGCGCGCCGGGTTTCAGACTCGCGCGTTTGAAGAAAGATTTATTCAGCTTGGGATTCCCTATCGCGTCCTTGTCGGCGCGCGGTTTTATGAACGTGCGGAAATCCGCGATGCTATGGCCTATATGCGTTTGCTGGTATCGTCCGAGGATGATCTGGCGTTCGAGCGCATTATCAATACGCCCAAACGCGGTATCGGCCCAGCAGCTATTCAGCATCTTTATGTTTTTGCGAAAGCTGCGCATATCTCGTTGATGGAATCCGCTGCGCGATTGGTGGAGACGGATGAGCTCAAACCCAAACTGCGCCAGACTTTGCGGGGACTGGTCGATAATTTCGCGCGCTGGCGCGGGTTGTTGCAGAATTTGCCGCATCCCGAAGTGGCGCAAATTGTTCTGGACGATTCCGGCTATACCGGCATGTGGCAGGCGGATAAATCGCCGGAAGCTCCCGGGCGTTTGGACAATCTCAAGGAATTTGTCAGCGCGCTGGCGGAATTCGATACGCTTCAGGCTTTCCTTGAACATGTCAGTCTGGTTATGGAAGCGACCAGCAACACGACAGACGCACAAGTCAGCCTGATGACTCTGCACGGCGCAAAGGGTTTGGAATTCGACATCGTGTTCCTGCCCGGCTGGGAAGAAGAAATTTTCCCCAGCCGTCGTTCGATAGACGAAAACGGCGCGGCGGGGTTGGAGGAAGAACGGCGTTTGGCTTATGTCGGCATTACGCGGGCGAAGGCTCGCGCCTTTATCTCGCATGTCGCCAACCGGTTGCTGTATGGCAGTTGGATGAATCCTTTGCCCTCGCGGTTTTTGGAAGAATTGCCGGATGTGCATGTGCAGCGCAAATCGACAATTGGTAACGGCGTGAGCGCGGGATCGCGTCTCGGCGGGTCGCGTGGGGAGTGGAGCGAGCGCAAAGAACGCACGCCGCCGCTGTGGCAACAATTGCAGGCGGGGCAGGGTGGGCGTTCCTCGTCATCGCGCCCGATGGAAATCGAAGGCCGCGCCACGGTTGTCGTTCCTGCGCGCAAAGAGGGTGAGCCCAATATCGGCGACCGCGTAACCCACGAAAAATTCGGCCTCGGCACCGTACGCCGCATCGATCACGACAAACTGGAAGTCGCGTTTGATAAAAAAGGAGTGCTGAAAGTTATGGCCGGGTTTGTTAAGACAGTTTAATTCGTTTGCATAAATGATTGTTTGCGCATGCGAGATCAACTCACATTTTGCGATTACCTTGGGGTTGGAAATATATTTATCCCATTGATAAACAACGAAACTTAATCCTTGCAATCGATGCCGAATACCTCCATATTCGGCCCACAATTTGCTAGAAAAGCAGTTCTGCTCAACGAACGGGTAAGTGCCCCGTATCGTCGTGCGGTTTTGTTTGCTTTTCCGGCACTGTTTTTGATTCTTATATAGTCCCGGCTTAACGGGGCGCAGCTTTCAAGGGGCAAGCATGGCGAGCAACGGCGCAGCAGCGATCACCACCAACCCAAGCAAGAGCTTCACAGGCCGAAAGAAAATACGGAAAAGTTTTGGACGCATCGCGGAAATTGCCGAGATGCCTAACCTGATCGAAGTGCAACGTCGTTCTTATGACGACTTCCTTCAGATGGATATCCCCGTCGCCAAGCGCGAACGCAAGGGATTGCAAGACGTTTTGATGTCTGCGTTCCCGATTTCCGATTTCTCGGGCAAAGCGGTTCTGGATTTCCTGTCCTATGAATTGGAACAGCCGAAATACGACGTTGAAGAATGCCAGCAACGCGGCGTTACTTTCGCTGCTCCTCTCAAAGTCACGCTGCGCCTGACTGTGTTCGATGTTGAAGAAAACACCGGCGTCAAGTCGATCCGCGACATCAAGGAACAGGATGTGTATATGGGCGATATGCCGCTCATGACCACAAACGGCACCTTTATCGTCAACGGAACCGAACGCGTTATCGTTTCCCAAATGCATCGCAGCCCCGGCGTGTTCTTTGACCACGACAAGGGCAAGACCCATTCGTCGGGCAAATATCTGTTCGCCGCTCGCGTTATTCCTTATCGCGGTTCGTGGCTTGATTTCGAATTCGATGCCAAGGATTTGGTATTCGCCCGTATTGATCGCCGTCGCAAATTGCCGGTGACGTCGTTACTTTATGCTCTCGACAGCGCCGAAACGGAAAAGCTGCGCGCCAAGCGCGCCAAAGACGGCAAGCCTTTGGAAGCTTTCGAAGTGCAGGGCATGTCGAAGGAAGAAATTCTGTCGGCGTTCTATGCGACCGTTTCCTATAAGCGCGTCAAGAATGGCTGGTCCACGCCCTTCAACCCGGAAATTCTCAAGGGTCAGAAGCTGGTTGTCGATCTGGTCGATGCCAAGACGGGCAAGACCGTTGCCGAAGTGGGCAGCAAGATGACAGCGCGCGTGACGGCCAAGCTGGCCGAGCAGGGCGTGAAGGAAATTCTGGTTCAGGACGAAGCTTTGGTTGGCCATTATCTGGCGACCGACGTTATCGACGAAAAGACCGGCGAAGTCATGTTCGAATCCGGCGATGAAATCACCGCCGATACTTTGGAAAAACTGGAAGAAGCCGGCATCAAGGATTTGCCGACTTTGGGCATCGATCACGTTAATGTCGGCCCTTATATCCGCAACACGCTGATGGCCGACAAGAACGCGACCCGCGAAGAAGCCTTGATCGATATTTACCGCGTTATGCGTCCAGGCGAACCGCCGACTCTGGAATCCGCCGAGGCATTGTTCCACGGTCTGTTCTTCCAGATCGACCGTTATGATTTGTCACCGGTTGGCCGCGTCAAGATGAACTCGCGTCTGAACTTCAAGACAGACGATCAGGTTCGCGTGCTGCGCAAGGAAGACGTTCTCAAGATCATCTCGATCATGTGCGACCTTAAAGACGGTCGTGGCGAAATCGACGATATCGATCATTTGGGCAACCGCCGTGTGCGCTCGGTCGGCGAATTGATGGAAAATCAATATCGCATCGGTTTGGTTCGTATGGAACGCGCGATCCGCGAACGTATGAGCTCGATCGAAATCGACACCGTGATGCCGCATGACTTGATTAATGCGAAGCCTGCGGCTGCCGCTGTGCGCGAATTCTTTGGTTCGTCGCAATTGTCGCAGTTTATGGATCAAACCAACCCGCTCGCGGAAATCACGCACAAGCGTCGCGTTTCGGCCCTTGGGCCCGGCGGTTTGACGCGTGAACGCGCAGGTTTCGAAGTCCGTGACGTTCATCCAACCCATTATGGCCGTATCTGCCCGATTGAAACGCCGGAAGGCCCGAATATCGGTCTGATCTCGTCGCTCGCGACCTATGCGCGCGTCAATCAGTATGGATTCATTGAAAGCCCTTATCGCCGCGTTAAGGGCGGTAAGGTTACTTCGGAAGTCGTCTATCTGTCGGCGATGGAAGAAGGCCAATACGCAATCGCTCAGGCGAATGCCGGGTTGGATAAGGCTGGCAAGTTCACGCAGGAACATGTCATCGTCCGCAAGGCCGGTGAAAACATCACCGTCTCCGGCGAAGAAGTCGATTTCATCGATGTGTCGCCGAAGCAGATCGTCTCTGTCGCTGCCGCGCTTATTCCTTTCTTGGAAAACGACGATGCTAACCGCGCCCTTATGGGTTCGAACATGCAGCGTCAGGCCGTTCCTTTGCTGCGCAACGATGCGCCGCTGGTCGGCACCGGGATGGAAGCGACTGTTGCCCGCGACTCTGGCGTGGCGATTGCCGCGCGCCGTTCAGGCGTCGTTGATCAAGTCGATGCGACCCGCATCGTCGTTCGCGCCAATCAGGAAACGGATTCCTCGGCGCCGTCGGTCGATATTTACAACATGCTCAAATTCCAACGCTCGAACCAAAGCACCTGCATCACGCAGCGTCCTCTGGTGAAGGTTGGCGATCAAGTCAAGGGCGGCGACATCATCGCCGACGGTCCTTCGACGGAATTGGGCGAATTGGCTCTTGGTAAGAACGTGCTCGTCGCGTTCATGCCTTGGAACGGCTACAACTTCGAAGATTCCATTTTGATCTCGGAACGCATCGTCAAGGACGACGTGTTCACCTCGATCCATATCGAAGAATTCGAAGTGATGGCGCGCGATACCAAGCTGGGCCAGGAAGAAATCACACGCGATATTCCGAATGTCGGCGAAGAAGCTTTGAAGAATCTCGACGAAGCGGGCATCGTTTACATCGGCGCGGAAGTCAATCCGGGCGACATTCTGATCGGCAAGGTTACGCCGAAGGGCGAAAGCCCGATGACGCCGGAAGAAAAACTTCTGCGCGCCATTTTCGGTGAAAAGGCCGCCGACGTACGCGATACGTCGTTGCGTCTGCCTCCCGGCGTTACCGGAACTATCGTCGAAGTGCGCGTGTTCTCGCGTCGTGGCGTTGACAAGGATCAGCGCGCGATTGCGATTGAACGCTCGGAAATCGAACGTCTCGCCAAGGATCGCGACGACGAACGCGCCATTCTGGAACGCGGCTTCTTTGACCGTTTGCAGATTTTGCTGTTGGGCAAGAAGGCCGAAACCGGCCCCAAGGCTTTCCCGACCGGCAAGGCGATCACGACGGAAATTTTGGCCGACTATACGCACGGCCAATGGCGTCAGATCAGCGTCAAGGACGACAAGGCGATGGAAGAGATCGAAGCCATCGGCAAAGTGTTCGACGAACAGGTCAACGCGTTGAAGAAGCGTTTCGAAGACAAGGTTTCCAAGCTGCAACGCGGCGACGAACTGCCTCCGGGCGTCATGAAGATGGTCAAAGTGTTCGTGGCGGTGAAGCGCAAGCTGCAACCGGGCGACAAGATGGCCGGTCGTCACGGCAATAAGGGTGTCGTTTCGCGCATCGTTCCGGTCGAAGATATGCCGTATCTGGAAGACGGCACCTCGGTCGATATCGTGCTCAACCCGCTCGGCGTGCCTTCGCGCATGAATATCGGGCAGATTCTGGAAACGCATCTGGGCTGGGCTTCGGCCAATCTGGGTCGCCAGATCGGCGCGGTTTATGACACCTATCAATCGCAGATCAAGCAGGGCAAGAAGGCGACTTTGGTCGATCTTCGCAGCCAGCTCAAGACCTCGTATGGCGAAGAAATCTACAAGCGCGATGTTTCGGAATTGTCCGACGAGGAAGTGCTGGAATTGTCACGCAACCTTCGCCCCGGCGTGCCGATGGCAACGCCTGTGTTCGACGGCGCGCGCAATGCTGACATCGAAGAGATGTTGACGCTGGCGGGCCTCAGCACATCGGGTCAATCGACGCTGATCGACGGTCGCACGGGCGAAGCTTTCGACCGTAAAGTGACAGTCGGTTACATCTATATGCTCAAGCTTCACCATTTGGTCGACGACAAGATCCACGCTCGTTCGATCGGTCCTTACTCGCTGGTTACCCAACAACCGTTGGGCGGCAAGGCGCAGTTCGGCGGTCAACGCTTCGGGGAAATGGAAGTCTGGGCACTCGAAGCTTACGGTGCTGCGTACACGCTGCAGGAAATGCTCACGGTCAAGTCCGATGACGTTTCAGGCCGCACCAAAGTGTACGAGTCCATCGTGCGCGGCGAAGACAACTTCGAAGCCGGCATCCCTGAATCCTTCAACGTTTTGGTCAAGGAACTTCGTTCGCTCGGCCTCAATGTCGAAATGGACCAGAAGAAGGCGGTGTCGCTTGAAGACGGCTCCAACGACAACCAACCTCCGGCGGCGTTGCCGGAGAGCGCGGAGTAGGGATGGATATGGCGGAAATTATTCCATTTCCTTCAAAGCCTTCGAGCGGTGAATTCCTTGCTGTTCATGTAACGTTTAAGTCGCCCAAAAGTCAGGATGACTACTACGCTACGATAGCAGAGTTTGATCGCCTTGTTGAATCGATGAAGGGTGAAGTTGTGACTTCTTCGTTTTCTCAGGAATACGATAAAGTCACTAAGTCCAAACAGCTCGGGGCCGAGGCAATTTTTAAAATTGCGGCGTCCGAAGTTAGTAGGCTAGAAAATGATGAAAGAATAACCGCAGTTCGTCCCGCGACCAAAGAAGAGCTGGATGAAATTGCCGAAGACTTGCTTGATTTGAATTAGTACCTCAACGCTTAGAATGCAATCGTGTGATTGGAGCTACAGATGAACGACCTAATGAGCATCTTTAATCAGCAAAGCGCACCGCAGACTTTTGACCAGATCAAAATCTCGGTAGCCTCGCCGGAACGTATTCGGTCGTGGTCTTTCGGCGAAATCAAGAAGCCGGAAACGATCAATTACCGTACGTTCAAACCCGAACGCGACGGTTTGTTCTGCGCCCGCATCTTTGGGCCGATCCGCGATTACGAATGCCTGTGCGGCAAGTACAAGCGCATGAAATATCGCGGCATCATCTGCGAAAAGTGCGGCGTCGAAGTCACGCTGCAAAAGGTTCGCCGCGAACGTATGGGCCATATCGAATTGGCCGCCCCCGTCGCGCATATCTGGTTCATGAAGTCCTTGCCCTCGCGCGTCGGTTTGCTGTGCGATATGACGCTGAAGGAACTGGAACGCGTTCTCTATTTCGAAAACTACGTCGTGACCGAACCCGGCCTGACCCCGTTGAAGCTGAAGCAGCTTCTGTCGGAAGAAGACTACATCAAGGCACAAGAAGAATATGGCGACGATTCCTTCACCGCCCTTATCGGCGCGGAAGCGATCAAGTTCATGCTGTCGGGCATCGATCTGCATGAAGAAAAGACCAAGCTGCGCGAAGAACTGATCGGCACCACTTCGGACGCCAAGCGCAAGAAGATCGTCAAGCGTTTGAAGGTCGTCGAAGCTTTCATCGAATCCGGCGCGCGTCCGGAATGGATGGTTTTGGATGTCGTTCCCGTCATCCCGCCCGAATTGCGTCCTTTGGTTCCGCTGGACGGCGGTCGTTTTGCGACTTCCGATCTCAACGATCTGTATCGCCGCGTTATCAACCGTAACAACCGCTTGAAGCGTTTGATGGAACTGCGCGCGCCCGATATCATCGTGCGCAACGAAAAGCGTATGTTGCAGGAATCCGTCGATGCGTTGTTCGACAATGGCCGTCGTGGCCGCGTCATCACCGGGGCTAACAAGCGTCCGTTGAAGTCGCTGTCGGATATGCTCAAGGGCAAACAAGGCCGCTTCCGTCAGAATTTGCTCGGTAAGCGCGTCGATTATTCCGGTCGTTCGGTTATCGTCGTCGGCCCGGAATTGAAATTGCACCAGTGCGGTCTGCCAAAGAAGATGGCGCTCGAACTGTTCAAGCCTTTCATTTACGCCAAGCTGGAATTGTACGGTATGGCCTCAACGATCAAGGCTGCGAAGCGTATGGTCGAAAAAGAACGTCCTGAAGTTTGGGATATTCTGGAAGAAGTTATCCGCGAACATCCAGTGCTGTTGAACCGCGCGCCGACGCTCCACCGCTTGGGCATTCAGGCGTTCGAACCGGTATTGATCGAAGGCAAGGCTATCCAATTGCATCCGCTCGTCTGTACGGCATTCAACGCCGATTTTGACGGCGATCAAATGGCCGTCCACGTTCCGCTGTCGCTCGAAGCGCAGTTGGAAGCGCGCGTGCTGATGATGTCGACGAACAATATCCTGTCGCCCGCGAACGGCAAGCCGATTATCGTGCCAAGCCAGGATATCGTTTTGGGTCTGTACTACATCTCGATGATCCGCGAAGGCGAACCCGGCGAAGGCATGATTTTCGCGACTATTCCGGAAATCGAACAAGCCTTGGCCAGCAAGACGGTTACGCTGCACACCAAGATCAAGGCGCGTTATCACGACATCGATGAAAACGGCAAGAAGCAGACGACCCGCGTCGAAACGACTCCGGGACGCATGCTGTTGTCGGAAATTTTGCCGCGTCACGCCAAGCTTCCGTTCAGCATCATCAACCGCGTTTTGACGAAGAAGGATATCACCAACGTTATCGATATCGTTTATCGCCATTGCGGCCAGAAAGAGACGGTGATTTTCGCCGATCGCATGATGGGCCTCGGCTATCGCAACGCTTGCCATGCCGGTATTTCGTTCGGCAAGGACGATCTGGTTATTCCTGCCGCCAAGCCCGTTCTTATCGGCAAGGCGCAGAAGCAGGTCGATGAATACGAACAGCAATACCAAGACGGTTTGATCACGCGCGGCGAAAAATACAATAAGGTCGTCGACGTTTGGTCGACCTGCACGGAAAAAGTCGCTGAAGAAATGATGAAGGGAATTTCCGACACAGGTAAAGGTCAGATCAATTCCGTTTACATGATGGCGCATTCCGGCGCGCGTGGTTCCGCTGCTCAGATTAAACAGCTTGCGGGTATGCGCGGTTTGATGGCCAAGCCGAACGGCGAAATCATCGAAACGCCGATCATTTCAAACTTTAAAGAAGGTTTGACGGTTCTCGAATACTTTAACTCGACCCACGGCGCGCGTAAGGGCTTGGCGGATACCGCCTTGAAGACCGCGAACTCGGGTTACCTGACGCGTCGTTTGGTGGACGTGGCGCAAGACGCCATTATCACCGAAATCGATTGCGGCACGGACAAGGGCCTCAACGTCAAGGCGGTTATCGAAGGTGGCGAAGTTATTGCGCCGTTGTCGGAACGCATCCTTGGCCGCTCGGCTTTGGTCGATATCGTCAATCCAAAGACCAAGGCGGTTATCGTTGCTGCCGGCGACCTGATCGAAGAACCGCAGATCGATTTGATCGACCGCGCGGGTATCGATATGGTTTCCATCCGTTCGGCTTTGACCTGTAAAACCGAAATGGGCGTTTGCGCCAAGTGCTATGGACGCGATCTGGCTCGCGGTACGCCTGTCAATATCGGCGAAGCTGTCGGCGTTATCGCTGCACAGTCGATCGGCGAACCGGGCACCCAGCTGACGATGCGTACGTTCCACATCGGTGGCGCGGCGCAACGTGGTACGGAAACGAATTCCGTCGAAGCCTCGTTCGATGCCAAGATGCAGATCAAGAACAAGAACGTCGTCGCCAACAGCGAAGGACTTTCGATTGTTATGAACCGCAATTGCGAAATCGTTCTGGTCGATGCCGACGGACGCGAACGCGCCCGTCACCGCGTGCCTTACGGCGCCAAGCTGCTCGCCAAAGAAGGCGATATGGTCAAGAAAGGCCAGAAGCTCGCCGATTGGGATCCGTACACGATGCCGATCATCACCGACCGCGAAGGCACCGCGCACTATGCCGACCTTATCGAAGGCACCTCGGTTCGTGAAGTTATGGACGAAGCGACGGGTATTTCGAACAAGAAGGTCACCGACTTCCGTCAACAGGCTCGCAGCGCCGAATTGCGCCCGCGTATCGTGTTGCACGACAAGAAGGGCGAAGTCATCAAGCTGTCGAACGGCATGGAAGCGCGTTACTTCCTGCCTGTGGACGCCATTCTCAATATCGAGAACGACACCCACGTTAAGGCTGGCGACATTCTGGCCCGCGTTCCGCGCGAAGGCACCAAGACCCGCGACATCACGGGCGGTCTGCCGCGCGTCGCCGAATTGTTTGAAGCGCGCCGTCCGAAGGATTTTGCGATCATCTCGGACATCGACGGTCGCATCGAATACGGCAAGGACTACAAGACCAAGCGCCGTATCGTCGTTCGTCCGATGGACGAAACGCTGGAACCGCGCGAATACCTCATCCCCAAGGGCCGTCATATCGCCGTTCAAGAAGGCGATATGGTCCAGAAGGGCGATCTGCTGATCGACGGCAATCCTGTGCCGCATGACATTCTGGCTGTGTTGGGCGTGGCGGCTTTGGCCGACTACATCATCAACGAAATCCAGGAAGTCTATCGTTTGCAGGGCGTAAAGATTAACGACAAGCATATCGAAGTGATCGTCAAGCAAATGCTGCAGAAGGTCGAAATCACCGACTCGGGTGACACGACTCTTCTGGCGGGCGAACTGCTTGACCGCACCGAGTTCCTGCAGATCAACGAAAAGTCTGTATTGGAAAACCTGCGTCCTGCTCAAGGCAAGGCTGTGCTGCAAGGCATCACCAAGGCTTCGCTGCAGACACGTTCGTTCATCTCGGCGGCATCGTTCCAGGAAACAACTCGCGTCCTGACCGAAGCGGCAGTGTCCGGCAAGGTCGATACGCTGGAAGGCTTGAAGGAAAACGTCATCGTCGGTCGTTTGATCCCGGCGGGTACGGGTTCGGTCGTCAACAGGCTGCGCCAAATCGCAGCTTCGCGCGATCTCACCGCCGACAAGCTCGATGCCGACAAAGCGCGTGCAGCTTTGGCTGCGCAGCAGAAGGACGTGGCGTAAGCCGTTCTTTAAGGCTCAAGAAACAACCCCATTCCGGGTTTCCGGGGTGGGGTTTTTCTTTGGTTTGTGGTTAAAATGGGTATGAACATAACAAAAGGTGATGAAACGCTTTTTTTTCTATGATAGGTTTCGCACGCAAGTTTTTGAACAAATGACAACTTTTTAGGAGATGAGGATGGCGAATATTGAAACCCGCAAGATATCACAAGATCTAGTCAATGCATTAGTAGCTCCGGCCAATAAGGATGAAGTCGTTCTGGTGCATGCAACATTGAAAGCGACTGAAGTCGCTCCCGAACTCCTGCAAAATGGCCTCAAGGCTGGCTATCATGTTGTGAATGCGTTTAATGTCGCAAAAACAGAGTTTGCGGATCGGGTGAAGGGCTATAACGGTACTGTGATGTACCACACATTTTTTTCGAAGACGAAGTTTACGGGGCCAATATCCGACGAAGAAGCCATCATTGCCCTTCCGGTGCGCGCCCTGATGTCGCTTGCTGATGACTCCAAAGTTGTTTCGCTGCGCTATGCCAAGCCGCACGAATTGAAGCGGTTCTGCGGCCCCGCTTAGTAATTGGCTGGGAAAGAACTTAATAAAAAACCCCATCTCTGATTTCAGTGGTGGGGTTTTTCTTTGTTTTATGGTTAAAACAGGCATGAAAGCAATTAAAGGTAATGGAGCGCAGTTTTTTCTATGATAGGTTGTACATGCAAGTTTTTGAGAAAATGGTAACTTTTTTTGGAGATTAAAATGACAAATATTGAGACCACCAAGATATCGCACGATCTAATGCAAGTGTTAGCAGGCCCAGTCAATAAGAATGAATTCGTTCTGTTGCATGCGACCTTGAAAGCTACCGAAGTTCATCCTGAACTCCTGCGAACCGGCCTTGAAATTGATAACAATGTTGCTGCGGCGTTCAGGGCCTCAAGCCAAGAGTTTGCGGATCGAGTGGAAAGCCATAAAGGCGTGGTGATGCACCACACTTTATCTTCGAGGACGCAGTTCGCGGGCCCCATATCGCGCGAAGAAGCCTTCATTGCCATTCCGGCGCGCGCATTGCTGGCGCTTGCAGATGACACCAAGGTCGTTTCGCTGCGCTTTGCCAAACCACAGGAATTGAAGCGATTCTGCGGCGGCCCCGCTTAGTAATTGGCTAGAAAAGAACTTAATAAACAACCCCATTCCGGGTTTCCGGCATGGGGTTGTTTCTTTGCTCGACAACTCGCTATAAGAGAAACCTAAGCTACCGAACTAAATTTCGTTCTGGCGTTTTGTGGGCGGCGGCGGCAGGTGGAGTGACGAAGTGATCGGGCAGTATATTGTCTCCGCACCCGACGCCGTAATGGGCGTTAGCGCCCATCAATACATTGGTACTTTCGACAAATTGGGGTTTGTTGATGCCATGTTCCAGTGCTTGCTCCCACAGAGTGGCATTGACGGTTGCGAGATAGGGAAAAGTTTTTCCATTATCCATCGTGTGCGGGTTTGCAGGATCAAAAATAAGGACGGAATCGGAAGAAGGTTGACGAATAGCCACATAGGAATGCTCTTCGCCAAATTCATGTGTTTTCTGCCACAGCACTTCGCCGTTTATAAAGCTGCTGTCGAACCCGCAGCGCTGTGCATATAATTGGGCGAGTGCCGCGCATTCAGCGCATTGGGCGACATTCGTTTTCAAGGCATCGCTGAGGTTTGAGGTTCGGCCATTGCTGCGATAATGATCCATTCTTCGCGCCTCGTCAGGTGCAGGATTGCCGGGGAAGAATTGTTCAAAGACTCTGTTATAAGCGAACAGCCGCGAAGCGATAGCGGGGGCGGCCCCTTTTTCTCGGAACCAATCATCGCTTTTCGCCAGATTTTCCTTATGCTTCTCATAGAACTCATCGCATGCCGCGAAGAAAGGCTCGAATTCGCGTGAATCGACTTTTAGCGTTAATGCCTTCGGGCCATTTTGGCTTCTGGCAAGAATACGCCCACCAATAGTCAACACATCCCCGTCTTTAAGGTCTTTGGCGGAATAGTTACAGCCAATAAGAGGGGTAATTTGCATGTCTTTCTATACCACATCGGTATTAACGATTTGTTTCTTAAGAGATTTACGGATAATGCTTCTTTTCGCGTTTGCAAAAACTTATCCTGTGGTAAAAGTCTGAAACGTCAAGCTTTTACCCTCAGGATGATCTTATGCCCCAGCCCGAAACCTCCCTCATGAACCGTCTCGTCTCGTTGTGCAAAAGGCGGGGGTTCGTTTATCCCGCGTCGGAAATTTATGGAGGGTTGAATGGGTTCTATGACTTTGGGCCGCTGGGCACACAGTTGAAGAATAATCTCCGCGATGCGTGGTGGCACAATATGGTCGATTGCCCGCCGATTGGGCCGGACGGGCATCCGGTTTCTATCGTCGGCATTGATACTTGCATTATTCAGCATCCAAAGACATGGGAGGCATCGGGGCATGTCGGCGGGTTTTCTGATCCGATGCAGACTTGCCGCCAATGCAAGAAACTTTTTCGTGCCGATCATGTCGGCGATATGCTGAAGGAATCCGATTGGGTGCAATCGATTGCCGAAACTTTTGAGCTGACAAACTTTGATGATTTGCTGGCGTTCAATAGTGCCAAGGCATTGAACTGGGCGCAAAGAAAAGGCAAAAAACTGGCTCCGGGGTTGGCTTTGGTACGCAATCCGGAAGTAACAATGTCGTGGCTTGCAGAAGATATAGGAGCTGTCCCCGGCGCACGAATAAAGCTCGCCGCTTTGCTAAGCTATATGGCCACGGAACAAAAAGCCAAAACGGGGCTGCAAATCCCTTGCCCGAATTGCGGCGGCGACTTAACCGAACCGCGCCAGTTCAATCTGATGTTTGAATCGCGTGTGGGCGCGGTTGAAGCTGACGATGATTCAGGCAAAGTCTATCTCCGCCCTGAAACCGCTCAGGGCATCTTCCTCCAATACAAAAACGTTCTCGACACCTCGCGCGTTCGGCCGCCTTTTGGTATCGCGCAGGTTGGGAAATCTTTTCGCAATGAAGTTACGCCGCGCAATTTCATTTTCCGGACGCGCGAGTTTGAGCAGATGGAAATGGAATTCTTCGTGCCGCCGGAAGAGGGCATGAAATGGTATGAATTCTGGGTCGCGGAACGCCTGCGCTGGTGGGAAGAAATGGGTTTACACAAAGCCAATATGTTCCGTCACGATATCGGCGACGGCGACCGCGCATTCTATTCGGCGGCGACGGCAGACATCGAATATAAATATCCCTTTACCGATCCGAATTTCGGCGAGTTGGAAGGTGTTGCCTATCGCACCGATTACGATCTGAAACAGCATCAGACTTTCAGCAACGTCAATCTGGAATATATTGATCAGGAAGCGAAAACGCGTTATCTGCCGCACGTTATCGAACCAGCCAGCGGTTTGACTCGCGGCGTTTTGGCGTTGTTGTGCGAGGCTTATCAGTATGACGAAAGCCGCGCTTCGCCCGAATGGCTGAAATTGAAGCCGAGCCTCGCGCCGATCAAGGCGGGGATTTTCCCGCTGGTCAACAAAGACGGCATGCCGGAAGTGGCCGAGAAACTCTATCTCGACCTGCGCCGCACATACACCTGCCAATATGACGCGAAACAAAGCATCGGTAAACGTTACGCGCGTATGGACGAGGCGGGTACGCCTTTCTGCATCACCGTAGACGGCGAGACTCTGCAAGACCAAAATGTCACGATCCGCAACCGCGATACGGCGCAGCAGGAACGCGTCGCGCTCGACAGGGTGAAGGCGTATCTGGCAGAAAAATTAATGTGATAAAACCGCTCAACAGGAGAAGCTGCATGAGATATCTTGGATTGGTGTTTCTGTCTTTATTGCTTTGTTTTTCTTTGCCAGTGCGGGCGCAAGATGCCGAGTCTGCAAAAATGTTTGTTCGCAGCATTTATGGGCGCGAGCAGGGCGGGGATTTTGAATATTTTGGCAAAAGCGCCAAATATATATTCTCTGAATCGCTCCTCGCGCTGATGGATCACGATCAGGAATTGGCGCACGGAAGACTCTCTACCTGGGTGGTGGGGGGCGATCCCTTTTGTGAGTGCCAGAATATCGAAGGATTTATTCTAGGCAATGTTTCGGCTCAGCTGGGGAAAAGTGGGGAGGCGCATGCCGTCGCATCATACTCCTTTAATCCGGCATATCCGCCGAAAAAGGCTCAGTATGATTTGGTTTTTGAAAGAGGTGGTTGGCGCATCAACGATGTCAGCAACGACCACTTGACCAGTTTTCGTAAGAAGATTCAAAACAGCATTGCTTCGTATAAACAAGACGCGCAATAGAGTCCCGGCTTAGCAAAGGAAAGATCATGACCGCACAAAAATGGGTTTATGAATTCGGCAACGGCAAGGCAGACGGCAAGGCCGAGATGCGGAATTTGCTGGGCGGCAAAGGGGCGGGGCTTGCGGAGATGTCTAATCTGGGGCTGCCTGTCCCCCCGGGATTTACGGTGACGACTGAGGTTTGCACGCATTATTACGCGCATGCTTCTTCCTATCCTGCGGAGCTGAAAGCCCAAGTCGCGGCGGGATTGGCGCAGGTTGAACAGATCGCAGGATCGAAATTCGGTGATGCAAAAAACCCGATGCTTGTTTCGGTGCGTTCGGGCGCACGCGCGTCGATGCCGGGGATGATGGATACGGTTTTGAATCTGGGGTTGAACAAACAAACCGTCGAAGGATTGAAAACGCAAAGCGGCAACGACCGTTTTGCCTACGACAGCTATCGCCGGTTTATTCAGATGTATAGTTGCGTTGTTCTGGGCCTCGAACACCACATGTTCGAAGCGATCATCGACGATGTGAAGCGCGCGCAGGATTATACGCTTGATACGCAAATGACGGCGGGTGATTGGCAGGAAGTAATTGAAGCCTATTTGGGCGTAGTCGAGCGGGAAAGCGGCAAGCCGTTCCCGCAGGATGTGCACGAACAATTGTGGGGCGCGATCGGCGCCGTGTTCGGCTCGTGGATGAACACGCGGGCGATGACCTACCGCAAACTGAACGATATTCCGCATGATTGGGGTACGGCGGTCAATGTGCAGGCAATGGTTTTCGGCAATCGCGGGGATGATTGCTGTACCGGAGTCGCCTTCACGCGCAATCCTTCGACCGGGGAAAATCTTTTCTACGGCGAATATCTTGTCAATGCGCAGGGCGAGGATGTCGTTGCCGGAATCCGTACACCGCAACATTTGACGATCAAGGGCAAGCAGGAGCACGGCTCGAAACTTCCGGCAATGGAAGAAGTGATGCCGCAAGTTTTTGCGCAATTGAACGATGTGCGATTGAAGCTGGAAAAACATTATCGCGATATGCAGGACATCGAATTCACGGTGCAGCAGGGCAAGCTTTATATGCTACAAACCCGCAGCGGAAAACGTACGGCGGCTGCCGCGCTGAAAATCGCCGTCGATATGGTTGCCGAGGGAGTCATAGACAAGGCCGAGGCGATTAAGCGCATCGATCCGAAATCGCTTGACCAGTTATTGCATCCGACGCTTGATCCGAAAGCCACGAAGCAGGTAATTGCCAAGGGTCTGCCCGCGTCTCCGGGCGCGGCGTCGGGCAAGGTTGTGTTCAATGCCGACGAAGCGGAAGCTCTGACTAATAAGGGGCACAAGGTTATTCTTTGCCGCATCGAAACCAGCCCGGAGGACATTCATGGGATGCATGCGGCTAAGGGGATTATCACCAGCCGTGGCGGCATGACGAGCCACGCGGCGGTTGTTGCGCGTGGAATGGGGCGTTCTTGCGTCGCGGGTGCGGGCGATTTGCAGATGGATTACGCCAAGCAGCAAATGACGGTAAAGGGCGTGATCGTGAAAGCGGGCGAGATTGTTACGATCAACGGCTCGACCGGCGAAATCATGCTGGGAGAAATCGCGACGGTTCAGCCGGAATTGTCGGGCGATTTTGAAAAGCTTATGGGCTGGGCCGACGGTTTCCGTCGTTTGAAAGTTCGCGCCAATGCCGAAACGCCGCTTGATGCGCGCACGGCGCGGAAATTCGGTGCTGAGGGGATTGGATTGTGCCGGACGGAACATATGTTTTTTGACGCCGACCGTATTACCGCGATGCGCGAGATGATTGTTGCGGATGATGAAAAAGGTCGCCGCGCCGCATTGGCAAAACTGGAGCCGATGCAGAAGAAAGACTTTATCGATCTGTTCACGATAATGGAAGGCTTGCCGGTAACAATCCGCTTGCTCGACCCGCCATTGCATGAATTCCTGCCACATGAAGAATCTGAAATTGCAGCCGTCGCGGCGGCTGCGGGCGTTTCCGCTGACAAGATACGCAAGCGGTCGCATCAACTGCATGAATCCAATCCGATGCTGGGGCATCGCGGTTGCCGTTTGGGCATTTCCTATCCGGAAATTTATGAGATGCAGGCGCGCGCGATTTTCCTGGCTGCGGCTGAAATGGCCAAGCAGGGCAGCGGCGTCGTTCCGGAAATTATGATCCCTTTGATCGCGACGAAAAAGGAATTGGATATTCTGAAAGAAATGGTTGGTCGGGTCGCCGGTGAAATTGAGAAAGAAACCGGCGCGCATATCACTTATCTGCTCGGCACAATGATCGAATTGCCGCGTGCCGCTTTGCGCGCGGGCGAAATCGCGGAATCCGCGCAGTTCTTCAGTTTCGGCACCAATGATTTGACGCAAACGACATTTGGTTTAAGCCGCGACGATGCCGCGAGTTTCCTGCCTGATTACTATGCCGCGAATGTGTTTGAGCACGATCCCTTCGCAACGCTAGATCAAGAAGGAGTGGGCGAGCTTATCGAAATTGCTTGTGCGCGTGGACGCAAAACCCGCAAGGATATTAAGCTGGGCATTTGTGGCGAACATGGCGGCGATCCAAGTTCGGTGAAGTTCTGTCACCACACGGGGCTGGATTACGTTTCCTGTTCTCCATATCGCATTCCGATTGCTCGCCTCGCGGCGGCGCAAGCGGCGATTGAGGGGCAAAGCGATGTCGATGCGCGAAGGAATGCGGCGTAAAGTCTTTATGAGTTCCTAAAAATGAAACTCATATTCGAACAGCACTCTTGCCGCGCTTTGAGCGGCGGCATCATCGACGCCAGCGAAATAGGCCACTTGGTATTGCAGACGGCCAAAAAGTTTGCCGTAGATCGCGGGGCCGACATAATCCTGTTGCTGGCTGAAATGTCCGACATCGTTGGCTTGGCCTAAATCGGCTTGAATTTCCACTCCCGGCTGGAAATATTGATTGTAACGATAGCGCGTGTTCGACAGGAATACGTAATCGGGGCCACCTGACGCGGAATTATGCCCGATATCCTGAGTAAAGCCGATATTGGCTGTGGTGGTGATGAAGCCGATATCTTTTTGCAGGAGCATTTTAACTTCCAGCGAGTCCGCCTGCTGGCTATGCGTTGAAAAATCATAGGCGACGAGCATGCCGGAATCGAGCCAGTTCTCGCCGGATTCAAAGAATTGAAAACGGTTTTCGATCTCCACATCTTCCATTTTCAAAGAGCCGTCCGGGTCTTTGGCAAAACCGCCGCTGGTTTCAATTTCCCAGCGCGGCGTCAAGCCCGCTTCAAGCGCCAGTTCATGCTCCTGTGCATCGTTCTTATCGGCATTATTATCAATAGTGCGGCTGCCGTTATATTCGACGGACAGTTCTCGGTATTCGGTATTGGGGGAAT
Organism: Alphaproteobacteria bacterium; assembly: GCA_049697595.1. Lineage (GTDB taxonomy): Bacteria > Pseudomonadota > Alphaproteobacteria > UBA9219 > UBA9219 > CAIXLI01. The sequence continues at coordinate 9,924 of JBAVWC010000040.1, read as the reverse complement.
AAATTTCATCCAAAGCAAAGGCGGGGTGGGTTATGAAAACGACCAGTGCGGCAAAAATAATATATGGATAACGGCTTCTGGCTTTGAATACGGGCATAATTATTCTTCTGGAACTGAGGACGATTGTGTTCATAATCGATACTAATAATTATTCTCAACAAAAGGTCAAGTGATATTTTAATGCTTAACATGATGTGATAAAATCAACGGCAATGAGGGCTTGCCTACATAGGTTTTAGTTTCAGGCATGCGTGTGTTAAACTACACGCCATATAAATGTAAAGGTTTGAAATTGTCTTTGCCGGGTTCATTGCAAATTATTGCCGCAGAGTGGAACAAATCCGCTGAGGAATTGATGCGTCATTTCGGCGCTATTGAAGGCACCCGGAAATTCCTGAAATCAATCCTGCATGACGAATGGCTGGGAAATAGAACGGCAATCGTGTCGTCGTTTGGTATCGAAGCCGCCGTACCGCTGGCTCTAGTCGCGGAAGCTAAAGCATCGACTCCTGTTATCTTGATAGATACGGGATATCTTTTTGGAGTAACTCGTCAATATCGCGATCAGTTGCAGCAACATCTGGGGCTAACAGATGTACGCACATCGCAGCCTTTGCCAACGCAGGCCGCATCTTTTAACCCAGAGGCTAATCCGCCCACTTGCTGTGAGACTGTCAAAAAAGAAATGCTCGCCGACGCATTGAAGGATTTTTCGGTGTGGATTTCTGGACGCAAACGGTATCAGGGCGATATGCGTTCCTGCATCCCAGTGGCCGAAGTTTCTGAAGGCAAAATTAAAGTCAATCCGCTGGCCCTGTGGTCGGAAGAGCAGGTGAAGGGTTTCATGAACGAGCTTAATCTTCCGCGTCACCCGCTGGCAGCGAGAGGGTTTGAGTCCGTCGGCTGTTTCCCTTGCACGAGGCCGGGCAAGGGAAGGTCGGGGCGCACCTTCGCTCACGGCGGCACGGAATGCGGGCTGCATATCGACGGCAGCGGAATTTAAATCATCACTTCGGTCGAGAAAATCTTGCGGTGTTCCTGCACCGCGAACCTGTCGGTCATTCCGGCGATGTAGTCGGCGATGATGCGGGCTTTGGCGATTTCGTCGTTGCGGCAGGCTTCCACGGCGGCGAACCACGAAGTCGGTAGGCAATCGGGTTCTTTCCAAAAGAACTCGAATAAATCCTGCACGATTTGCCGCGCTTTGGCGCAGATGCGGTTGATGCGGCTGTGGCGATAGAGGCGGGTGAGCAGGAATTGACGCAGGGTCGAGATATTCTTCGCCATATCAGGGCTGAAAGCGACCGTCACATGCGGGGCGTGGCGAATATCTTCGGCGCATTGAGGGCGCAGATTTTCGATATTACGGCGCGTCGTTGTCAGAACATCGTCGATCATCAGGCCGATAACTTCGCGCACCGCTTCACACATCAGGCGTTCGTGGGTGGTGGTGGGATACAGCTTACGCATTTTTTCCAGCGATGGCCCGAATAAGGGAAGATCGTGCAAATCTTCCAGCCGGAAAAATCCGCCACGGTGTCCATCGTCGATGTCGTGTGTGTTATAGGCGATATCGTCGGATAAGGCTGCGACTTGCGCTTCGGCTCCGGCAAAGCTGCCCAGTTCCAAATCCCAATCCTGATTGAAGGCGCGAAGCGTGGGCAGGTTCGCCGTGGTGGCTATTGGGCCATTATGCTTTACAACGCCTTCCAGCGTTTCCCATGTCAGGTTTAGCCCGTCGAAACGGGCATAGCGGTTTTCCAGTTTGGTCAGAATGCGGAAAGTCTGTTCGTTGTGGCTGAAACCGCCGTAAGATTTCATCGCGGCTGCCAGCCCGTCCTCGCCCGCGTGACCGAAGCAGGTGTGGCCGAGATCGTGGGCAAGGGCGATTGTTTCGGCGAGGTCTTCGTCGAGTTTTAGCGTGCGGCTCATCGAACGCGCGATTTGGGCGACTTCCAGCGAGTGCGTCAGGCGGGTGCGGTAATAATCGCCTTCGCTTTCGATGAAGACCTGGGTTTTGTTGCGTAATTTGCGAAATGCGCCGGAATGGATGATACGGTCGCGGTCGCGCTGGAATTCGGTGCGGGACGAGCTGGGATCTTCGGGCAGACGGCGGCCCCGCGTTTGCGATACTTTGGTGGCATAGGGGGCGAGGTCTTGAAAATTTGGGTGCATAGGCACACATTAACACTGTCAGGCACAGGGGGAAAGTATCCAAATGTCCATTTCATTAAGCGAGTCCGCAGCCCGCCACATTAACAAAGTTATAGCCGAACCCGGCAATAACGCTATTGCCGTCCGTCTGGAAGTGCTGGGCGGCGGTTGTTCCGGTTACCAGTATAAATGGGGCTTCGCCGATAAGGTAGACGAGGCTGAGGACGTTCTTATCGAGCTTAACGGCGCCAAACTGGCGATCGACAAGACCTCGCTGGGGCTTCTGGAGGGCTGTGTGGTCGATTATGGCGAAAGCCTGATGGAGTCCGGTTTCCGCATCAAAAACCCCAACGCGGTGTCCTCGTGCGGTTGTGGCAGCTCATTTTCGGTTAAGGAATAGCATCTATGCGTATCGCGACCTGGAACGTCAATTCGGTGCGGGCGCGGCTGCCCAATGTTATGGAGTGGCTTGGCGAGGTTAAGCCGGGTGTTCTGCTGATGCAGGAAATCAAATGCGAAACTGGTGCGTTTCCGATGATGGAATTCACGGCGGCGGGATATCAGGTTCATGCGCTGGGGCAGAAATCATACAACGGCGTGGCGATTGCCAGTCTGCACAAGCTTGAGGATGTGCGGGAAGGTTTGCCCGATGCGGGTGATGATGCTCAGGCGCGCTATCTGGAGGCGACAATCAAGGGCATTCGTGTTGCCAGTATATACCTGCCGAACGGCAATCCTGTCGGCACGGACAAATACACTTACAAACTCGATTGGATGACGAGGTTCAAACGCCGCGCGGCGGAACTTCTGAATGACGAAAGGCCGGTTGTGCTGGGCGGGGATTACAATATTATCCCAACGGAGATCGACGTTCACAACCCAGAAGACTGGCTGCAGGATGCGCTGTATCTGCCGCAAAGTCGGTCCGCGTTTCGGGATATTGTGCAGCTTGGCTATACGGAAATCTTCCGCGCGCTGCATCCTGACCAACAAGCCTATAGCTTCTGGGATTATCAGGGCGGCGCGTGGCAACAGGATAAAGGCATTCGCATCGACCATTTCCTGCTCTCGCCCGAAGCGGTGGACAGGGCAGGGGATTGCACAATCGACCGCGCGCCGCGCGGCAAGGAAAAAGCGTCAGACCACACGCCTGTGATTGTCGAGATTAAAGATTAAAACGCGTAATGCATGCCGATGTTCAATGTCTGCAAATCGACCTGTTGCTGACCGCGTCCGGTGAAGAGGTAATCGCCGGGGGAAGCTGAGGCGAGCCCTGCTTTGTAATCCAGCGACATGTCCCAACGTTCATCGAGGCGATAGGCGATCCCTCCGCCGAGGCGGAACAAGGGAACCGTCGAACCGCTTTGAGAGTCAAAATTACTGCCGCCCGATGTCGTTGCGACCCCCATGCTGCCCATAAGATAGGGCCGCAACGGCGAGGACAGGGACGAGGTTTCCTGATTGAAATCGTATCGCCCATCCACCAGCATCGCATACATGCGTTGATCGTTGCCGAAATTTGCAAAGCTGTCGGAAGCCGTGACGCCCGAAGCCAGCCCCGAGAAATAGGAGCTGCCTATTTTAAGACCGCTGCTCTTCGGCGTATATAAATCGAAATGCTGATCGGTGGCCAAGGCCTGTTGCAGAGCGTAAGGGGAAGTATCCGCGCAAGCCGCGCCGGGCACCAAAACCGTCAACAAAACAGCCGCGACAAGCGAGCAGATCAGGCCATCAGCCCGATCTCTATTGCAAACTTTGTTCAAAACTCTGATTTTCTGAAGCATGTTTTCACCTTGCGTTAACCATACCACAAAAGTGCGACGTAGAAAATATCAGTCCTAACGCTTTTGATTTACATGAGCCAATCCTTACAACTCTATGAATATAGGGGAAAACTTGCGTTTTTAATTTACTGTTACGGAATCAAAACGAAGCGATTCTGAAGCCTTCCCTGTGACAAGAGGGTTACAGGGGCGTCACCGATAAAGGCTGCCATTGGGCAATTTTAACCATAATCGGCGGGGAAAGGCGCGCATGTTCAAAAGCCGGCAGGCGCATGAAAGTATAAATCAGATAGACAGAAGTGACGGGCAATCAGTAGTGTCGCAAACATAGATTTTAAAGCTTTTTTTAAAAACAATTTTTAAGCTGCCATGTCAGAAACCGCGCCAAAGATTCAAGATTCACCCGCTCTGGAGGTTGCCCCCCAGAAGATAGGCATCCATCAAGCGTTCGCCAACGCTAAAAAAGCAATTTTGCAGGCCGAGCTCCAAAAGGCACCTGATAATTTTGAGTTGCCCTCCTTCCCAAATATCCAAAAACATGTTCACGGATATCACGGATATATGGATGTTCCGTTCGCGCCGCTTGAAAACGAGTCTTTGCCAACCAATTATGAGTTTTTCGATTTTAAGGATGTTGAGCATCTTGCTTTTGACCACCTTGTGGGTTTTGGCCATCCCAAGGCTTTTGACCTTCTTAAGGCCGTTAATACACCGCAGACCGGTTCAAAACCTGCAATATCTCCCGCGCATCCTTTGTCCAATATCCTAAAAGCAGAACTGTCCAATAAACTAAAAAAAGAACTAAAGGGCGCGATCAGCATTCCCTGGGCTCAAAGAATCTCGCAGCCTGACAAGATTATCTTCCTCACCGAGCCTTTCGCGCAAGACAAGGGTGGGGATGCACGTATGGTTCTCGATTTGGCGAAAAATCTTGGCGAGCATTTTGGGATCGCGTGGGAAGTTGCCAATACCTACACTCTCAGAGACAAAATCGAGCAAAACCCGCGCGCGCTTTTTATAGCGCTTAATATGGAAAGCGCTGCCCTCATTGTGCCCGCAAAGAACATCGTTACAGCAGGCATTCAAAACGACCTTCCATATCGGTATGTTTCGCAATGTGATGTGATGTTTAACCCTTCCTTCCATCCGTTTCAGTTTTGGGGAGAGCAAAAAAAGCCACAATTGACTTATGATATTCACACGCTTCCCACGCGCATAACACAAGAAGCGGCACCCAAGAAGAACGATGCTGCGCCCAACATCCCGGTTTCCGCTGATGTAGAAACAAGTCTTTTTTTCTCAGAAAAAGACTGGGCCATCATAGACGCTCTACCTGCCAAACCAGTGGTCGTGATTGTCATCAGATCAGCGGGGCCAGATAATTTGTTGCATATGGCCGACATCTGCAAACAACTGAATGAGAAACATGGCGGCGTCAGATTTTTGATCTCAACAGGCCCCGCATCTTATGCAGGAACAACAGCAGACGTTAAACATGCGTTCCATGATCTTGATGATGTCCATATATACAGTTGGTTTAAACATTCTGGGGAAGACAACCCCTATCTATCAATGATCGCGCGCGCTGATTGCGTGGTTACGACCGGCACGATTTCAACAACATCGGATTTGGTGCGATCTGGAAAACCTATTTTCTATTTGCCCTATGCTTATAGTGATAAGCAGAGGCTAACTGAGAAAAGGCACCCCGCCTTGGATGAAAAGCTCTGCCCAGATACCAGTTTTATGGCTCGGCACTTCGCGGACGGCCTTGTCGATATTTTCGATGCAACTGCGCTCGACCCGGCCAGGAACGATCAAACCGTAAAAATCAGGGAAGAAGCCGCAAAAGCTTGGGACAAAATCGGCGCCCAGTTTGTCATCGACATCAGAACGCGCCTGCAAGCCTTCGACCCCGCATGCCACTGCATGACCGCAGCAAAATCACAACCCGTTCCTCCGCCCGAAGCCAGACGTAAAACGAGAAATCGGAAACGCCTTGCGTCTCCGCTTCCTAAGCAGAATTGAATCTATTGCGCTGTCAGATGGAGCGGGTGAAGGGAATCGAACCCTCGTCATCAGCTTGGGAAGCTACTGCTCTACCATTGAGCTACACCCGCGTCTTCAAGTCGAATCTAAGGTTAATCTATGCCGGGGAGATAAATTTTACAAGCTTGGGGCGAGTAGCGCGAAATGTGCTGCAGCGCACTCTGACTTGATCGGGCGAGCACGTTTTGTTGATAGAGAATCTTGCGCGATATGTGGTGGCTATGCATACTGGGACATTGGTTTTTTGTAGTTTTAGGCAGGAGGCGGTTATGCCGGGTAAGTCAATGCGCCAGCCACCGGGGGGCAACTCCCCTGATTATAAGCGTCTCTCCTACAATCCGCGCAAGTTTGACCTGACGGCGATTACCGAACCAAAGAACGCAGCTATTGCCGAGAATATGCCGCCCGGGCTGCAAAATAATAAGAACGACGCGGCCTTCTATACCCATTTCTGGTCGTTGTCGGTTCTTGCCGCGTTTCGTGAAAAAGACCTGAAATCATCCTCTGTGCGCGAAGACCGCAAGCTGGAATCTTCCGTCGGTCTTGCCCTTGCTTTGGCGCATGATTATCTGAGAGGTTTGGGCATTACGGCGCGGGATACGATCTCCTCTCTCGCGGATATCAAGCGAACCGGGGAGGAAATTACAAAGGCCGGGGGCGATCTCAAGAGTTCTCCCTATCATTTCAATAAAACGGCAGAGGCTCTGGTTAAGCTCGTTCACACCCGGATACTTGCGTCAACGCCGCCTCATCCGGATTTGAGGGCCGCGCTTATATCGGAAGAATATGCTGTGCCCAAACCGCCGAAAGCGAAGCCCGTTCCGCAATTACTGCTCCCCGCGCCGAAGGCGTAGCGCCGCGCGTTTATTTCTGCTAAAACGGCCTTATGATGACCAGCAAGCAGAAGCCCTCCTATGCCGCCACGACGCGGCAGATCCGTGTCAGCGTGGAACCGACTTATCTTGATGATAAGTCGGCACCGGGAGACGGCCATTTCGTCTGGGCCTATGAAGTGACAATCGAAAATATGGGCGCGGAAACGGTGCAGTTGATTGGCCGCCACTGGAAGATTACCGACGCGCGCGGCGAAACGCACGAAGTGCGCGGCTCCGGCGTTATCGGCGAACAACCGACGCTCGAACCAGGGGATTCATATAGTTACATGAGCGGAACTCCGCTGGCGACGCCGTCGGGGATTATGTCCGGCACCTATCAAATGGAAAACGAACGCGGCGAGAGGTTCGATATAACCATCCCGGCATTTTCTCTGGATAGCCCGTATCAGCCGGTGAGGTTGAATTAAAAAAACCGTTACCCCGGCGAAAGCCGGAATGACGGTTTTTTGATACGGAGCACCCAATTAAGTGAGTCCGATCATTTTCAGATTAGAGCGTCGGTGTAGACCATGTCGTCACGCGCAGCCCCTGTACTGTCTCTGTCTGTACAATTGTGCTGGTTCCATCAACTCCACCTACACTACGACGTTGGCCATAGATTGCGCTGACAGCATCCTTGCGTGCACCTTTGGCTTTTGCGACCATATCTTTTACTTCACCCACCGTCAGTTCGAGTGTTGTCCTGACCTTGTCTTGCCTAAGCTCTGCTATGACAAATGGTTTGTCATTTGGCGGCGTGTCTGGATAGCCAACACAATCATAAAAAATTTCTACCGCCTGAGATTTAAACAACTTGGTAATTGCAGGGGTAATGATTTCTGTGATTTGGGAAAGGTCAAATTCTTCCGTTCTTGTCATTTTCATAATCTTAATCCTTCTTGTTAATGTTAACGCCTTATCAGCCACCAACGAGTTAGCAAACACGCATTGGTGGTGTCCATCAATTTTTACTTTCATGCCGTGATTGGTATGGTTAATGCGCCTCGGCCCAATTCGCCGCGTGCCCTGCTTCCGCAACCAGCGGAACCTTAAGCTCTACTGCCGGAGCCGCAGCATTTTCCATTACATCCTTGACCAGTTTTGTCGTCGCTTCGAGTTCTTTGAGTGGAACTTCGAATACCAGTTCATCGTGCACTTGCAGCAGCAGGCGCGCACCGAGATTGGCGGCTTGCAATGCTGGGCCGATGCGGATCATTGCACGTTTCATGATGTCGGCTGCGGTGCCTTGTAAGGGGGCGTTGATCGCTTGTCGTTCGGCGCCGCCGCGACGCGGGCCTTTTTCGTTGATACCGGTTATGTAGATGCGACGACCGAACAGGGTTTCGACGTAGCCTTTTTCGCGCGCGAATGATTTTGTTTCTTCCATCCAGTCGCGCAGTTCGTGGAAGCGGTTCAGATATTGCTTGATGAATTCTCCGGCTTCGGACGGCGAGATGCCGATTTGTTTCGATAGGCCGAAACCGCTGATGCCGTAGATGATGCCGAAATTGATCGCCTTCGCGGCGCGGCGTTTGTCGGGAGTCATATCTTTCAACGGAATGCCGAAAACCTGGCTCGCGGTCAGGGCGTGAATATCGACGCCTTCGCGGAATGCGCCGATCAAAGCCTCGATCCCCGCCGTTGCCGCTGCGAGGCGCAATTCGATTTGCGAATAATCGACCGATAACAAAGTATATCCCTCGTCGGCGATAAAGGCGCGGCGAATGGCGCGTCCGTCTTCGGTGCGAATGGGGATGTTTTGCAAATTGGGATCGGTCGATGACAATCGCCCCGTTGCCGCGCCGACCAGAGAGAACGATGTATGCACGCGCCCCGTTTTCGCGCTGATCTGTTCGGGCAGGGCGTCGGTATAGGTCGATTTCAGTTTGGCGACGCTGCGCCAGTCGAGAAGTTTGATGACGATTTCATGTCCGGCTTCGGCGAGTGGTTCGAGAACGTCGGACGCGGTGGAATAGGCACCCGTCTTGCCTTTGAATCCACCGGGCAGTCCTTGTTCGGCGAACAGAACTTCGCCCAATTGTTTCGGCGATCCGACATTGAACGAATGCCCCGCGAGCGCGTGAATTTCGCCTTCCAGTTTTTGCAGACGGACGGCGAAACCGTGGCTTTGCTTGCGCAGAATTTCGGGATCGATGCGGATGCCCAAAGTTTCCATAAGCGCGACGACGGGAACCAGCGGCCTTTCGATACGTTCGTAAACGCGTGTGACATGCTGTTGCGCGATTTGCGGTTTCAGCAATAGCCACAGGCGCAAACAGATATCCGCATCCTCGGCGGCATAGGCTAGCGCTTTATCTAAAGGCACGCGGTCGAAAGTTATTCTGCTTTTTCCGGTGCCCGTAACCTCGTCGAAAGAAATCATTTTGTGCTGGCAATGCAGCATCGCCAGATCATCAAGCCCATGCCCGTGGAGACCGGCTGCCAATGCATAGGACAGCAGCATTGTGTCGTCATAAGGCTCGACGAGCAAGCCGTGTTGGCCGAGAACTTGCGAGTCATATTTTAGATTATGCGCGATTTTGAGAACGGCGGAATCTTTCAGCAACTCGCGCAGATGTTCGATAACTTTTTTCAGCGGAATTTGTTGTGGCACATTTCCTGAACCAAAAGAAAATCCACCGTCTGCCGGAGCCGCATCGGGATCGATATGTCCGACTGGAATATAACAAGCCTTCCCCGGCGCAATTGCCAGCGACACGCCGACCAGTTTTGCGGTGCAGGCGGTGAGGGAGTCTGTTTCGGTGTCGATAGCGACGAAGCCGTTGGCGCGGGCGGCGTTTACCCACCATTTCAGGCGATCTTCGGTTTGGATCAATTCGTAAGAAGAAGGGAGAAGGGGGAGAGAAGCAGGGGAAGATAGGGGGAATTCTTTCTTGCTCTCCCTATCTTCCCCTCCTTTTTCCCCTTTTTCTCTCAACTTCGCCAGCAATGACTTAAAATTCTGCGCCTGCAAAAACGCTGTCAATTCCGCGCGATGATCTTGCTGCCAGACCAGTTGCTCGATAGGAACGGGCAGGGGGGCGTTGTCGTCCAGCAACACC